>CAZANT010000167.1:0-6075 GCA_964486575.1 uncultured Burkholderiaceae bacterium
GCTCAACAAGCCCCGTCGGTGTAGACCGGCGGGGCTTGTTTGTTTGTGCACCCCATCGCCTTGGACCCTGCCCGATTCATGAAAAAAAGAGAGGTGCCTGAACATGCCGTTTACCGGGTTGCAGCCGCTTTGGCGCACGCATGCAACAGCCGCGTGGCGGGCACTGCGTACCGACGCCCTGTTGCTGACGCTGCTGGCTGGATTGGTGATACTGGCATCGGTGTCGCCGCTGCCTTGGCACAACTACCCCAGTCTGGTGGATTGGCCCACGATGGCGGCCCTGACCGGCCTGTTGCTGTTGACCAAAGGGGTGGAACTGAGCGGGGGTCTGCACCGGACCGGACAATGGCTGTTGGGTGTGATGGCCAGCGAACGCGCTGCCGCGTTGACACTGGTGTCGGCGGCGGCCCTCTTGTCGACAGTCCTGACCAACGATGTAGCGCTGTTTGTGGTGGTGCCGCTGACACTGGGCTTGGGCCGCATCACGCCAATGCCGGTGGTGCGTCTGGTGGTGTTTGAAGCCTTGGCGGTCAATGCCGGCTCGATGCTGACGCCGATGGGCAACCCGCAAAACCTGTTTCTCTGGCAACAGGCGCACATTCCGTTCACCGAATTTGTGGCTCACATGCTGCCCTTGGTGGCGCTGCTGATGGCGTTGTTGCTGCTGCTCACCGCCTGTGCATTTTCAGGACGGGCCATGCAGGTGGACCCGACGCCGCCGGTGCCGGTGTCCGACCGTGGGCTGTTGTGGCTGTCATTGGCGCTGTACCTGCCGTTTCTGCTGTTGGCCGATTTGCAACTGGTGACCTGGGCGTTGGCTGGCGTGCTGCTGGCCATCGGGCTCAAACGCCCGCGTGTGCTGCTGCAGGTGGATTGGGCTTTGCTGCTGGTGTTTGTGCTGATGTTCATTGACCTGCGCCTGCTGGCCGGGCTCGCACTGGTGCGGGATGCCATGACCAACGCGCAGCTCGGGCAGCCAGAGGTGTTGTACTGGGTGGGTTTGTTGGCATCGCAGTTGGTCAGCAATGTGCCGTCAGCGATTGCGCTGGCAGAGTATTCCGACAACTGGCGCGTGCTGGCTTATGCGGTGAACGTGGGCGGTTTCGGCGTCATGCTGGGCTCGCTGGCCAACCTGATCGCGCTGCGCATGGTGGCCCAGCGGCGTGCCTGGTGGGTCTTCCATGCATATTCGCTGCCGTTTCTGGCAGTTTCATGTGTGTTGGCTTACGGGCTGTTGTTCTGCCGCACGTCTTGAGTGGCGCCCGTCGGCGTGTGCTGGAACGGTCTGCAACAGCCTGAAAAGTTGAGTTTCACGTTGTTTTTCCCTCAAGCCCAGATGGAATCTCGTGATTAAGCTATCGAATATATAGCAACTTGTGGTCACGTTGCCTGCGGCCGGCGAGCCTGTGCTGCAAACCGGCTTGGCGCCTGTCCCATGGCGACTCGAAACATCACGGAAAACGCACTCTCGCTGGCATAGCCACAGGCAGCGGCCACGTGGCCGACCGGCTGGCCGCGTGCCAGCATTGGCAGCGCGTGGGCCAGCAGCACCTGCTGTCGCCAGCGCTGGTAGGTGGTGCCCAACTCGGTACGGAACAGCCTTGCCAGCGTACGTTCGCTGGCGCCAATGTCCTCGGCCCAGGCCGCCAGCGTCGGATGCTCGGTGGGGTCGCGCATCACCGCATCGCACAGCGCGCGCAGCCGGCGGTCTCCCCCGCCGTGTGGCAGGGGCACGCCGAGCGGCTGGGTGTCGGCATGGCGAAGTTCGTCGAGCAGCAAGGCGGTGACGGCATGCTGCCGGGCTGGCACCTCGGCGCTGCGCCCGACGTCGACCTGCACCATCAGCTCGGCCAGCAACCGGCTCACCACCAGCATCCGGCAATCGTCCCAACCCGGTGGTACCGCGCTCGGGTCGACGTAGAGTGTGTGCAGCGCGGCCGACTCTAGGATAGTCACTGCATGCATCGCCCCAGGGGGAATCCACAACGCCCGCGAGGGCGGCACGATGCAGGTGCGCTCCGCCCCGTGGGCCAGACCCACCGTCACTTGGATCAGCCCGCTGGCGCAGCAAGCCACCTGCGCCCAAGGGTGCTGGTGCGGCTCGATGTGGGTGTCGTGCTGCAGTGGCCTGGCCCGGCAGCGCACCGGCTGCGCGGGCGTAGGCGTGAAGCGGTCCACATTGCCAAGCGGCAGTGTGGTGAGGCGAGGCGTGCGGCGCATGGGTCAGGGCGAGGCCGCGCGTTGGCGCGAATTCGACGATTGTTGTCGATCCATCGCATTTCTGCAAATGCCTTTGGCCCTACGATTCCAGCATGATTTCTGCCGCGCTTTCGTCCGACCTGCCCGCCAACCCGGTTCCGCTGCGGCAAGATGCGGGCGTCATTGGCCTCGTTGGCCTGGCCCACGGTAGCTCTCACTTTGCGCACCTGCTGCTGCCACTGCTGTTCCCGGTGTTCATGAAGGAGTTCGGACTCAGCTTTTCAGAGTTGGGTCTGCTGATGACGGTTTTTTTCCTCATCTCCGGCATGGGTCAGGCCCTCGCCGGTTTTGTGGTGGACCGGCTCGGTGCCCGACCTGTGCTGTTCGCCGCGATGGGGTTGTTTTTGGCTGCCTGCGTGGCCGGTGCGTTGGCCACGAGCTACGCCGGGCTGGTGCTGGTGGCGGTACTGGCGGGGCTGGGCAACGCGCCCTTGCACCCCGCGGATTTCACCATCCTCAACCAGCGCGTGTCGGCCGGTCGACTGGGCTACGCCTACGGTGCCCACGGCCTCACTGGCAACCTGGGATGGGCTGTGGCCCCGGTCTTTTTTGCCACAGTCAGCACGCTGGACCACTGGCGCACCGCCTACGCCTTGGCCGCTGTGCTCTACGCGTTGGTGGCGTTGGTGCTGTTTGTCAACCGCGACAAGTTGAAGACCGAGGCTGCACCACGCCCACGCAACGCAGCCGCAGGCAGCGATCTTGCTTTCCTGAAGCTGCCGGTGGTGTGGTGGTGTTTCGGATTTTTTCTCTTGTCCACCATGACGCTGGCGGTGGTGCAGAGCTTTTCGGTCTCCATTCTGCAAGCCCTGCATGGGGTGAGTTTTGAGGCCGCTACGCTGACGCTGACCGCCTACATGCTGTCTGGCGCTGTGGGCATGCTGCTGGGAGGTTTTGTGGCGGTGCGCACCGTCCACAGCGACAGGGTGGTGGCCGGCTGCATGTTGGCTGGCGCGGTGTTGCTGGCCTTGTGTGGCACGGCGCTGTTCGGTGGTGGCATGACGATGGTGGTGCTTGCCGCGACCGGCTTCGCGGTCGGCATTGGTGGACCGTCGCGCGACATGATGATCAAGAAGGCCACACCCAAGGGTGCCACCGGCCGCGTTTACGGCATGGTGTACTCCGGACTCGACATTGGCTTTGCCATCTCGCCCGTGGTGTTCGGGGTCTTCATGGACCGTGGCTGGTACCACGCCACACTGATAGGTGCGGCTGGCGTACTGATGCTCAGCGTTCTGGCCGCAGTAGCGGTCGGGCGTGGCACGATGCCGCGCTGAACCCCCTCTGCTGAACTCAAAAAAATGGGCCGACAGTGTCGGCCCATGGTGCGTCACCGCATCGGATGTTTACTTGACGTGCTTGCCAATCAAGCCCGCCAGTTCGAACATCGAAACCTGGGCTTTGCCAAACACTTCTTTCAGCTTGGCGTCGGCATTGACCATGCGCTTGTTCAGCTTGTCTTGCAGGTTGTTCTTCTTGATGTAAACCCACAGCTTGCTGACGATCTCGGTGCGGGGGATGGCTTTGTCGCCAATCACTGCGGCGAGTGCTGCGCTGGGCGTCAGTGCCTTCATGAAAGCAGCATTGGGCGTGCGCTTCTTGGCGGGCGCCTTCTTGGCCGCTACTTTTTTCGCGGGCGCTGCCTTTTTCGCGGGGGCGGCTTTTTTAGCCGCTACTTTCTTCGCGGGTGCTGCTTTCTTTGCAGCGACTTTCTTTGCCGGCGCGGCCTTTTTTGCAGGCGCTTTTTTAGCCGGAGCTTTTTTTGCAGTTGCCATGATTGAATTTCCTTAAGGAAGTTGATTAATCACCAGCAAAAAACTGCTCCTTCTTCACTGGCAAAGCGGATGCTACTGGAGAAACCCACGGCCACCAAGGTAGAACGCGTTTTTTCACAGGGCAGCGTTGCAGATTTGCCTATGAAAACACCTGCAATCGGTGTTTCCGACAACCGCTGCGCGTGCGGATGCCGTTTTCATGGTGTTCTCCCCAGCAAAACGTGTCGAACCCCACTTGCGACATACCGCGCATTTTCCTGATTCGATCGGTGTAAGCTGCGGCTCATTTTCCAACCACTGGCGCAGAACCGCGCCCCCTGCCCATGCCCTCAACGTTTGCCACCTGCGACCTGTGTGATGCCCACAAAAACGACGTCAGCGGCGCCTTCCGCGTCTTACCCCCGGTGTTTCGCGATTACGGTGCCGTGCGGAAATTTTGTGGTCCGGTGGTTACTGTCAAATGCTTCGAGGACAACTCCCTGGTCAAAGCCGCTGTGGACTCCCCGGGCGCAGTCGATACACCTGCTGGCCCCGTGGCACAGGTGCTGGTGGTCGATGGTGGGGGTTCCCTGCGCCGGGCTCTGCTCGGTGGGAACCTTGGCAAGGCAGCCGCCAAAAATGGTTGGGCTGGCGTCGTGGTGGACGGCTGTGTGCGCGACGTCGAGGAACTGGCACACGAGCGGGTCGGCATCCGAGCCTTGGCCGCGATACCGTTGCCCACCGAAAAACGGCAGCAAGGTGAGCGCGGTGTGGCCGTGCAGTTGCAGGGTGTTTGGGTTCGCCCCGGCGATTGGCTCTACGCCGACGCCGACGGGATGGTGGTGATGCCGGCCCCGGCAATCAACTGATCCCATGACGGCCGGAAACACCGACCGCTTCGTGGCGGTGTATGGCACCTTGCGACGTGGTGACGACAACGACATCACAGGCATGATTCCTGCCCCGAGTTTCGTCGGTTACGCGCGCCTCGCTGGTGTGATGTACCACTTGGGCGCCTATCCTGGCGTGGTGCTGGGCGGGACGGGGCAGGTGGTGGCCGAGGTGTACCGTATCGGTGCTGTGCTAGAGCGCCAGCTCGATGAACTGGAGGCGGTGTACCCGCAACAGAGTGACGAATACGCCAAGCGGTATGTGCGAGTCACTACCTTGCAGGGGCAGACGTTCGAGTGCATCGTGTACGAAATCAACCCCGAGTACATCCGTGGAGCGGCGGTAATCCCGTCGGGTGACTGGGTACTCGGCCGCTGATTTTTGCCGTGCCGAATGCCGCAGGCTCCGGAATTCCGCGCTGTGGAATCTAAATTCCACATAACAAAAAACAAAACTGTTGCGACGCAGCAGTTTTTCTCAATACGAGAAACGGCTTTCCATTTTGTGGAATGCTATACCTAAGTCCTTGTTAATCATCAAGAAATTTTTATGTCTTCTATAAGACATAAGAGCTTTACATGGTCTTATATAAGACTTACAGTACGGGTGTTGGCGCCTGAAGTGCTGATGCTGTAGACGCCGCCATTTTCAACAACGTACGGAGTGTTCCCATGAGCCAATTGACCCGCGAACAACAGATCGCCGCCCTCGAAAAAGACTGGGCGACCAACCCCCGCTGGAAAGGCGTCAAGCGTGGCTATTCCGCTGCTGACGTCGTGCGCCTGCGCGGCAGCCTGCAGCCCGAGTACACGCTGGCCAAGCGCGGTGCCGAGACCCTTTGGAACAAAGTCAACGGGGGCGCCAAGAAGGGCTATGTGAACGCGTTCGGTGCCATCACCGCCGGTCAAGCCATGCAACAAGCCAAGGCCGGTCTGGAAGCCGTGTACCTGTCGGGCTGGCAAGTTGCCGCTGACGGTAACACCAGCGAAACCATGTACCCTGACCAGTCGTTGTACGCCTACGACTCGGTGCCCACCATGGTTCGCCGTATCAACAACACTTTCAAGCGCGCTGATGAAATCCAGTGGAGCCGTGGCATCGGCCCCGGTGACAAGGAGTTCATCGACTACTTCCTGCCCATCGTGGCCGATGCGGAAGCCGGTTTTGGCGG
>CAZANT010000168.1:0-6000 GCA_964486575.1 uncultured Burkholderiaceae bacterium
CGGCGCGCCGGCCGCAGGCCCGCTGCAGCCATGGCGGGGATTTCGGCCGGAGCGGCACGCAGTCGGTGGACAGCGGCCACGAGTCCAGCCGCCTCTTGGCCGGGTTCGACATGCAGCACGGCAGATGCCGGTTGTTCAGCGTACCAGCCGGTGCGGCAAACCACGGCTGGCAGCCCCGATGCGTACAGACGCAATTGGCTGCTGGAGGCTTCACCCATCGTCGGAGAACGAAAATTAATGGCCAAGTGAGACCGCTGCAACGCAGCCTCCAGCACGTCATCGCTCACATAACCGTGCAGTTGCACATGGTCAGACAAGTTCGCCTGCACAATCGATTGTTCGGTGCGAGCAACGTCGTCCAACCGGCCAAAAATGTCCAGCGTAAACGGCGTCGATTGGAACTTGAGCACAGCCGCAGCGTCCAGAATTTGTCGCAAACAACGGTTAGCACCCAGGTAACCAAACACGATGAGCCGCAGAGGATCGTCTGGCTGCAAGGCCTGCGCCTGCGTTTGCCGGTGAGCAAGTACCGCGGCTGGGTTAACGGGCAGGGGACACGGCAACTCCAACCGGCGGACACACCAAGGACCGCGCCTAGAAACAGCCTCCAGAGCCATTTGGGAGTGCACCACCACGCCCCTGGCATTGCGCAACAAGGGCTCGAACAAGGGCAAGGTCCGGGCGAGGCGGTGTACCGGGGCGGCGTGGTGACGGGCCAGCTCGGCCTTTATAGCCATCTCGGCACCACCGTGCTGCCGAACGCTGGCCAGATAGTCGTCGAATCGGTCGGCACGCATGCAGGCGTCGTACCATGCGTGGTGAAGCACTGTGTCGTGCAACACGACCACGCCAGAACGTTGGGCGAGTACAGCAAGCGCTGCGTCATTTTGCACAGCGCCGTTACCGACATGTACAAGCAGTTGCGCCTCTGGAAAGCGTTGCAGGGCAGCGGGGACAGGGATCACCCAGGGAAACTGCGACGCACAGCCGTCGGTGCCAACTGGCCTCACCGTGAAATGCGAAGCAAGCGCGGGCAGCAAAACCTCGGTCACATGGCGTGCTATTTTGCCTTGCTGCGATTGCCATGGCGAGACCAAGAGGAAGTCTGGCCGTGTTGATTCCACCACTGTCATTTCAGTGCGGGGCTGTGAGTGTCCTGACGACACGATCCCATGAAATATCGCGTCGCTGGTATACCTCCCGCCCGGCCTGACCCCATTCGGCGGCCTGTATTCGGTTAGCCCAAAGTTCATCCATGGCGTCGGCCAGAGCCTGGGCATTGGGTTCGGCGATGAGCCCGGTTTGTCGATGCTCGACAAATTCCAGCGGCCCCCCAGCATCTGTGAGGGTGATGACGGGCTTGGCGGCGAGCATGGCTTCCATCGTGATGTAGCCAAGGTCTTCTTCCAGCGGTGTGAAGACGACGCCGAGCGCCTGTGCGTACCAACGCAGCTTGTCTTGCGCGCTGACGCGGCCCAACCAGATCACCCGATCACCCAGACCAAGTTTTTGGGCTTTTCTTTCAAGCTCATGGCTGTACGCCGCCACCGACGACACACCGCAAAACACCATACGCACCGGTTGGCGACACAGCGCGAGCGCCTCAATGACGAGGTCTTGCCGCTTGATTGCCTCAATACGGCTGGGATAAAAAAAATAGTCCTGTGCAGGCTCGGTGTAGAAGCGATCAGCGTCTTCAGGCGGAGGGTAAAGCACCTCGGATTTCACGCCGTTGTAGTGCTTCAATCTCCGGCTGACGGTGCCGGAAATGGTGTAGTTGGCGCGCGTTTCACCAAAGGCCAGCGCATCCGCGCGGACGATCGCCTCTCGCACCTCGCAGCCTTCGGACTGGCGGTCGAGATCGCCAAATGGGGTGCCCCATAGCTCGTAGGCGGTACGGTGCTGATGCAGAAGCCAGGCCACCTTGTTGGGATGGGGAACCAGGTACGCTGGAAATTTAAGCGCGATCACGCGGTCCACCGGGACCCCGCAGGATTCGGTCAGGTCGAACAGCCGGGCGCCAAGCATGTGGTCCAGCACACGAGGGGCCGGGTACCACTTGAAGGGCAGCGCCACGATTTCCGCTTGGTGCCCATGCTCGCGCAGGGCGGCCAACAGGGTGTCGGCCAGCACTTCGGCACCTCCGCGAATGAAGGGTACCTGTGCGGTTGTGATGAGTATGCGCATGAATCGGTCGCTGCAGCGGGCGACACCCGCAAAGCCACCGAGTTTAGAGCAGGCAGACTGGGTGACTCAACGCGCCCAGGTGGTGCCACCCATGACACTGGTCCCATTGTCGAGCTGGCGGCTAAAAATGTAGGCGGCACCCTGGGCAGCGGTACCGCTAAGTTGACCGCGCACGACCGCGTTGGAACGGAACAGATCGCTGAGCAATGCCCCCTGGGAGGTGATGTCTCCATGTGCCCGCACATCCACACTGGCACGGTCTTTGACAACTTGCAAGCTGGTGCCAAACTCGCGCTTGGCGAAATCGACTTCCAATTGCGGATTGAAAATGGACGCGGCGGCTCCTACGCCATTGGCGTCAATAAAGAAAGCCTCGCTGGCGGTCATGGTAAAGGCAAACCGCCCCTGAGAAGGAAGAACAAAATTGTCATTCGCGGTCCGGGTGATGAAGTAGGCGTCGACGAGCGATGGTGCAACATAGTTGCCACCGTTGGTCATGGCCAGCTTGGCCGCTTCTTCCGGTTTGTCTGCGACTGGTGCCCAACGGCCCCACACGACCTGACGACCCATGGGATCAACAGCGCCAGGCGGGGCACCTTTTGAAGGCAGGGCTGTCAGCGCCCGCAGCGTACCCACTTCAATGGTTTCTGGCGGCACCAACTCGGACGCTGCCAGACCGCCGCCGACCGAGCGCGCATCACTGCTCTGTGGGTTACCGGACGCAGATTTGCCATCAGACGGCTCGTCGTTGCGGGGCGGCGCGACCGCGTCAGGGCGCAGTTCGAGGGATTTGATGAGCTCAGGCGAGCGCTCACCGCGGCGCACCTGCAGCAGAAGGTTGGGTTCACCCGCAAACAGTTCCCGTGTGGCAGCGCCTTCGCAGGGGCCCGTTCCTGTGGTGGCGCAGGCGCCACCGAGGGCCCCCACGACGATGCCGCCGGAATTGACATTGACGCGCATGACCTGGGCGTCGGCAAACACTGTGAAGTCGGTGCCGCGCACGCCAATGGCGGCTACCGGGGTGTTGAAACGGAAATTCTGGCGCGACTGCTTGACGGCGTCGCCGGAGATGTGCCGGGCCACGCCGTGGTTGAGTTCGATCTTGACGCGGGACTGGCCGGGCACGGCGGTGTTGACCTGGTAGGTCACAACGGTGGCTTGGCTGTTCTGGCGCAGCACCAGAAAGCCGTTGTCGACAGTCTTGAGGTACAGGGTGCCGCCTTGGCCGGTTTCGAGCCGGGCGCCTTCGGACACCTTGGCACCTTTGGCGGCCGGGTTGCCATTGAGCCGGGCGTCGCCGCTGGCGAATACGATTTCACCGGCAGTGCTTGCCGCCATGGCCTGGCCCGCCAACAGCATGCCCGCCACGAGCACGGCGTGCATGAATCGGAAGAGCAGGCGGGAAGACATGGAAGTAAGCAGTAAGACGTAATAGCCCTCTCCTGATTATCGCCATCACGGCGGCCGGTTCTGTGACAAAGATCACAAAATCGAATTTGCGTTGGCGAGCAGGTGTTTGCCGGGAGCGATCACACCGCTTCGAAGGGGCCGTCGCGATGAGGGTGTGTCCACTGGTGGTCGGGGTGGCCGTAGCGTGGCGGGCGAAACAGGACAGCGAGGGCGTTGTCCGGTATGCCAAACGCCGCCCGGTGTTCGGCATAGACGTCTGCACGCACAAAAAACAGGTTGGCGCCCTGCTCTTCGCAAGCCACCAATTCGTAGCCTTTTTGCTGCCCGAGTTCGACCAGCGACTGCGGGCTGGCGCCGTAGTAGTCGTCACCCTGCCAGGTGTGCTGTTCGGCGTAGGCCATGACCCAGCGACGCGGGGGCGGATAAGCGCCGTTGCACTCCACCACGATGACGCGGGGCCGCCAGGCCTGGATGGCCTGCCAGACCCAGTAGTCGTTGCCGTCGATGTCGATGCAGAGCAGGTCAAGGTCGGGGGGCGCGGCCAGCTCGGCCAGCAGGGCCTCGATGTTGTCGGGCCTGACGAAGGCCTGGACGGCGTGCACGCCGGGGTGTTCGGCGTAGTTGGCGCACAGTTGGGCGTAAAGGGTGGCGTCGGCCTCAATGAAGCCTGCACGCCAGCCGTCCTCGCGGATGAGCCGGGCGGTGTTGCTCATGGTGACACCGTCGTAGCCGCCGAATTCCACACAAAAACGGTTGTGGGTACCGATGGTCTTGAAAATGTGGCGCAGGATGCCGTCTTCGCCGAATTGGGAGTACACGCGCTGCCCATGGCGGTTGAGGTCCCAGGGGGCGTGGCTGCGCAGCACCTCGACCTGGGTGGGCAGGTAGGCGCTGCCAACAAAGGGCGGGTGCGCCACGTTGGTCACTTCAAACACCAGCAGGTTGTCGCGCCAGTCGTAGTTGCGCGACAGGTGGGTGTCGCGGTCGACCAGTGCCACCGACAGGCTGTAGCTGCCCGCACCGAGCTGGAGTGGCAGGCTGAAACGGGCGGCGGCGTCAGAATCGGCGGGCAAGCGCAGCAGGGGCTGGCGCAGGTGCCAGGTGTTGGTGCCGTAGATCGGGTTGCCTGCGCGGTCGCGCAGCATGATGCCGACCACCAGGCTGTCCACTGGTTGGTGCACCCGGACGCGTACGTCGATGACCACCGCATCACCGGTGGTGAAACGCAGCGAGTGCTGGCCGTGAGCGTCGAGCAGGGCCACGTCGCCGAGTGTCACTTCACCGGTGCCTGACCGGGTGAGCGTCAGGGCCGAGGGGTTGGCTGCGGATTGGGTGATTGCAGGTGATAGACCAGCCTGTGCCTCGCGCTGGGCAATGAGGGCGTTGTAGTAGTCGAGCACATCGGCGGGGGTGCCGTCCATGACGAGTTGCCCCGCATTGAACAGCACGACGCGGTCGCACAGCGCGCGGACGGCGCTGAAGTCGTGGGACACAAACAGCGTGGTGGTCCCCGCCGCCTTGTAGGCCCGAATGCGGGCAAAACTCTTGTGCTGAAAGTAGGCGTCCCCCACGGACAGGGCCTCATCAACGATGAGGATGTCAGGCCGAACGGCGGTGGCAATCGCAAAAGCCAGCCTGGCCAGCATGCCCGAGGAGTAGGCCCGCAGGGGTTGGTCGATCATGTCGCCCAGTTCGGCAAACGCCACGATATCGTTGGCTGCATCCGCCAGTTCCTGGGCGGTGTAGCCCATCAGCTGGCCCGCCAGCGGAATGTTCTCGCGGCCGGTAAGCTCCATGTGGAAGCCGACACCAAGCTCCAGAATGGCGGCGACTCTGCCGGTGCTTTGCACGCTGCCTACGGTGGGCGCCAGCACGCCCGCCACGAGCTTGAGCAACGTGGATTTGCCAGCGCCGTTGTAGCCGATCAGCCCAACGGACTCACCGGGCTGGATGTCGAGGTTGACGGACTGCAACACCCATTGGGACTGGTGGCGCGCCAGCCAGCCCAGTGACAGTACCTCCAGCCACTTGTGGCGGCGAGAGGCAAAGCGGCGGTAGGCCTTGCCTGCATCCCGAAGGACGATGTGACCGTTCATGGGCGTTTCAAAGCTGGTCGGCCAGGCCCGGCGACCACTTGCGGTAGTAGAGAAGCGCCAGCATGGCCACCCCTCCTGTGAACGCCAGTGCAGGCCAGAGTGTGACCCACTGTGGCCATTGCTGGTGCACCACGGCGCCCTGGAATGCCGCGACCAGCCCGGCCAAGGGATTGGCCAACAGTATCGGGTGCCAGGCAGCAGGCACGATCTGCAAGGGCCAGACGATGGGAGTTAGCCAGAAGAGAAAGGGCATGGTGGTGGCGACCATGGCGCCCACGTCCCTCAGGTAAGCGTTTAGCACCGCCAG
>CAZANT010000169.1:0-5992 GCA_964486575.1 uncultured Burkholderiaceae bacterium
GCGATGACATCTTCGCGTTTGATGTGAACCAAAGCACACCAATCACGCTGGGGACTGCCACGAACACCACGCAAGGTGATGACCTTGAAACGGTTGAGTTCGGCACGGGTCTTGGTTTGACCGGGTTTGCTGCTGACAACGACGCCCAGTCGCTGACTGTTCTGTATCGCAACAACGAAACGTCGACCAGCTTCCTCATCAATGACGATGCCACCATCGACTTCACAAAGGGCGATGAACTGGCTACCCGTATCGCTACGGAGCTGTCGACACGCGGAGTTGCTGCAACTTACGACGTGGCTACAGGTGTGTTGTCGATCAATGGAACGGACGGCCAATCTGTTGAAATCACCTCGCTGACGCCATCCGGTGGCAGCGCTTGGAATGCGAATGGTGCACCTGACATCAAGGAAGGTGCGACACCTGACGTTGCCCAGATCTCGACGTTCACCGTTGGTACGGGCTCGACTGCGCTAGCAACGGCCGGCGACATCTACAGCGTGACGGTGTCGCTTGCTGAAGGCACGGCGGTGGAATATGAGTTCACAGCTGCCGGTGGTGAGACGGAACAGGCGATTGCGAACGCATTGACAACCGGCCTGACTGGCGTCGCTGGTGGTGCTTTCTCGGTGGCAAACGGCGGAACGACCACGATCACGATCACTGACCTGATTGCTGACAACGGTGGTTTCACTGTGACTTCGACGGCATCCGGTGGTATCAGTGGTACCAGCGCCTCCAACCTGGCGGGCATTGGTGCCTGGGGTACGGTGAATGCCGATGTGATCGAAGACTTTGTCAGCGGTGACGATGTGATCGACCTGGGCCTTGCCCAAGGCTCGAACAGCAACTACGACGAAGGTGCTACGGTGGCGACTTACGCGCTTGCATACGCTGCGGCAACGACGGCGTTTGGCACGGGTGTGACGTACTACCTGACCTCGATCGCTGGCACGGGTGGCGAAACCGCTACGGGCCTGCTGTTCTTTGATGCCAACAACGACGGCGATGCCGACGGCGTGATCAAGCTGACCGGTATTACCGAAGCCAACTTCGACGAGCAAGACATCGTCGCGTAAGGCTCCTCCTTCCACTGGCTGCCTGGCAGCCAGTGGTGTGGATGGCCATGCAAACCCCGGGCGACCGGGGTTTTTTTTTGGGCCCCGTGCTTTGCGTGCACGGCCCGCACTTTGTTCAACCCCAGGCGGGCCATGGGCCCACGCCCGCCACAGGAGCTCCACCATGACGACCGACTGGACCGCCGGCTACACCGCCGAAGTGGCCTACACCTATGGGTACTACCCCGAACTCAACCCCCAGCGCATGCGGATGGCGCTGCTCCATGCCGGCCTGGCTGCGCCCACGGTAAATGCGGCTTGCGAGCTGGGTTTTGGCCAGGGCATCACCATCAACCTGCATGCCGCCGGTGCCGCTGCGCACTGGGTGGGCACCGATTTCAACCCCGCACAGGCCAGCTTTGCCCAGCAGCTGGCGGGCCTGAGCGGCTCGGGCGCAGACCTGTTTGACGATGCGTTTGAAGACTTTGCCCGGCGCGATGACCTGCCGATGCTGGACTTCATTGCCATGCACGGCATCTGGAGCTGGATTTCGAACGAAAACCGCCAGATCATCGTGGACCTGATTGCCCGCCGGCTGCGCCCCGGTGGGGTGCTGTACATCAGCTACAACACCCTGCCGGGCTGGGCCAGCTTTGCGCCCATGCGGCACTTGCTGGCGCAGCATGCCGAGGTGCTGGGCACCCAGGGGCAGGGTATTTTGGGCCGGGTCGATGCATCGCTGGCCTTTGCCAGCGAGCTGATGGCTGCCGAGCCCCTGTATGCCAAGGCCAACCCGCAGGTGGCCGAGCGCCTCAAGGGCCTGGGTAACCAAAGCCGCTCGTACCTGGCGCACGAGTACTTCAACCAGCATTGGCAGCCCATGTATTTTTCAGACATGCAGCGCTGGCTGGGGGCGGCCAAGCTGCAGTATGGGTGTTCGGCCAATTTTTACGACCATCTGGATGCGCTGAACCTGACGCCCGCGCACCAGGCGCTGCTGGCCTCGTGCACCGATGCGGGCTGGCGTGAGCAGGTGCGCGATTATTTGACCAACCAGCAGTTCCGCCGCGACTACTGGGTCAAGGGGGCGCGCAACCTCAGTGCGATTGAGCAAACCGAGCAGTTGCGCCAAACGCGCGTGGTGTTGCTGGTGCAGCCCCAGGGCCTTGAGATGAAGTTCAAGGGCCGGTTGGGGGAGGCCAAGCCCCAGGGCGGGCTCTACGCGGCGTTGCTGGAGGCGCTGGCGGCCAGCCCGGCTGCATTGACGCTGGGCGAGCTGGAAAAGCAATTGGCGCGCCACCCGGGTGCCACGTTTGCCAAGCTGCGCGAGATGGTGATGGCGATGCTGGGCGCAGGCTACATTGGGCTGGCGCAAGACGAAGGCGCTGCGCAGGCGGCGCACGCAAGCTGCGCGCGCTTGAACGCGCACCTGGCCAGCCTGTCGCGCGCCACGGCCGACCTCAACTACCTGGCCAGCCCCGTGACGGGTGGCGGCGTGATCGTGCAGCGCTTTCCGCAGATGTTTTTGACCGCGTTGGCCCAGGGGGCCACCGATGCCGCCAGTGTGGCCACCCATGTGTGGCAGGTGCTGAAGTCGCAGGGCCAAAAGCTGCAAGTGCAAGGGCGGGCCCTGCAATCGGAGGCAGACAACGTGGCTACCTTGCAGGCCCAGGCGCAAGACTTTTTGACCAAGCAGTGGCCGCTGTTGCAGCGGCTGGGGGTGGTACTGAGCGCGCAGGAGGGCGCGTAGTAGGGCGCACCGCTGGCTGCCCATGCCGTGCTGGGATTAGCCTGGGCCTGAGCCAGCCCTGTGGCTTTGGCACCGCATGCCTGTACCGGGGGCGGCGGGGTTGTGGCCTGGTGGCCTGGCAGTGCATACCCCACGGCCTGGCTCTGGCCAAGCGTGGCTGCCCGGCCAGGCAGGGGGGCGCCTGTGGCGTTGCCGCCCACACCACCGCACCCAGGCGGCACGGCCCTGTCTATTGGCAATAAACGCGCACAGCGCCGCGTTGCAGGTCTAGAATTTGCCGCTTATCAAGGAGCAAAGCTATGGGTCAGGGCCTCAACGGTGCCGTGCGCACCGGTAAGTCACGCAACGATTATTTGACGGGCACGGCGCGCAACGACACCCTGGATGGCGGGGCGGGCAATGACGTCTTGGTGGGTGGGGCAGGTAACGACTCTTTGGCGGGTGGCTCGGGCGCCGACCGCTTTGTGTTTGAGCGCACCTGGGAGCGCAATGGCACAGACACGATTACCGATTTTGAGGTGGGGGTGGACGTGCTCGACCTTTCCCTGCTGGGCTTCAAGCGGGGCACGCTGGGCACGCAGCCATTGAGCAATCTGGTTTTGTTGCAGCAGCAAGGCGATGGCAGCACCCACCTGTTGATCGACGTTGACGGCGGCGGTGATTCTTTTGAGACCTGGGCTATCCTGAACCACCTGGACGCTGGCGATGTGCTGAACTTGAGTGTGGGCAGCCGCGCTCTGACGGCGGAGGTGCAGCCGTTTGGCTTGGTGTTTGACATTGGCGATGGTGACCGCAATGGCGATGGCGTGGTAGACGGGCTCGACAATGCCGAACCTGACACTGCCTTTAACAATGCGCTGGCGTTCCAGCCCAGTGAGGGCAACCCCACCGGGGTGGCTGCCGCCGTGCTGATTGGTGACCGGGTGCGCGGCTTGACCGAGGTGGTGGGTTTTGTGCCCGGCGTGACGCAGATCCCGGTGCCCGGCGTCAGCGCTGCAGCGCCTGGTGATGCGGTGGGTAACCAGCAGTTTGCGGTGTACTACGGCACCTACGATGGCATCACCTTCACAACCACCAGCACGCCAGGCACCACCCAAAACCCCAAGGGTGCCACCCACACCATGATCTTGTACGACGACGATAGCTCGCCCAGCGTGGATCGCGTGGCTGGCTTGGTGATCGAAGGAGCGATCGACGGCGTGTTCGCCAAGAGCCAGTGGAGTTTGGTCAACCCTGGTGGGCCTAATACGGCGTTGCAGTACACCCCAGCGCCGATACCCAACACTTCGTCACCCGCGCTGGATGCCGAGAACGTGTTGTATGGCTCCAGCGGTGCGGATCAGCTGATGGGCCATGAGGGCATTGACATCATTTATGCCGGTGCCGGTGACGATCGCCTGTATGGCAGCACGGGTTATGGAGACTCTTCCTTGATCGATGGCAGCGATTTGCTGTTCGGTGAGGGTGGGGCTGATACCTTTATCGTCACCCAGATATCCCGCGGCAATATTGATGCCATCATGGACTTCAATGGTGCCGATGGTGATGTCATGGCATTCGCGATTGGTGATGGGTTCTTTAACCATCCCGCGCAGTCCGTATTGACGAATGGGTTTGGCCCCAGCTGGTCCAATAGCCAGCTTACCTTGGTTGACCGGGGTGACATCACGCAGGATGGTGCCAACTTGCAGCTGGCCCTGGCCAGTGAGTTTGGCTCTGGGGTGTCAGTAACCCAGGTCTATCGATTCAATTACGGCGATCAAACCTACCTTTACTGGGACAGTCAGAGCAATGGGTATGGCGGCGCTTCTTCCACAGACGATGTGGTGGTTGAAATTACCGGGGCTACCAACCTGAGCGCCAGCAGCATTTATGTGCAACTGATGGGCTGACAGGGTTTGGTGTGCCGGTGATGGGTACACCAGTTTCCGAGTGGATGATGCAGTAGGGTGGTAACGGTATGGCGGCCAATGCGCATGGTGAACACAATGGGCCCATCGGGCAGGGCTTGGCAGCAGCCAAGGCTGCGTTTGTGGTGGGCGACCACACCCAAAGCTACGCGGAGTTGGAGCGCGATGTCCAGGTTTTTTTGCACTGGCTCGATACGCATGGAAATCCTGGCTGGCGCCTGCTTGGTTTGCACATTCGCCACCCCTACTGGCATTGGGTCGCAGTTTTGGCATTGATGCGGCGCGCTGTGCGCAGCATTTCGCTGGCGCCGGGTCAGCTGCGGCTGCCGTTGCCGGTGGATGTGTGCCTGACGGACCATGGCGATCTGCAGGCGGCATGGCCTGTGGTGCGTTTCAACACCGAGGCGTTTTCCGCTGGGCGTTATGGTGATGCGGTGGCAGAAGTCGGGCCTGCTTGGCAGTGGGGCCTGCACCCGCAGGCGGAGCGTTTTTTGCTGACATCGGGGACCACCGGGCGCCCCAAAATGATCGCCATGACAGCGACTGACCTGGATGTGCGCATGCGGATGGGCTTGCAAAATTTTGGCTCCAGCATCACTGCCGACACCCAAATGCTGGTCTTGATGGGGCTTGACACTTTGGGTGGCTTCATGTTGCCTCTGCTGGCTTGGCTGGCTGGGGGCACGGTGCTGACGGGGGTGCCGTCTACCCATGGCGAGGGGCATATGCAAGTGCCTTACGACCGAAGCACTTTTGTGCTGGCATCCCCTGCCGGCGTGAGCGCGCTGCTGCAGCGGTCCCCGCAGGTCTGGCCCGGTCGCGACCTGCGTCAGCTGCATGTGGGCGGTGCCCGTCTGCATGCTTTGGTGCGTGATGAGGCGTTGCGAAAGATTGGCTTCCAGGTGCTGTCCCACTACGGTGCTTCTGAGACTGGCATGGTTGCTACCTGCAATGCTCAGGAGTTGGACCAAAACCCGGGGCTGGCTGGCAGGGTATTACCTGACACCCAGGTGCAGGTGGTCGACGATCAGTGGGTATCGCTGCCATACGGAAGCGTGGGCCGGGTGCGCTGCAAAAAGCCGGGCATGGCACAGGGCTACTGGGGTGAACCGACGTCGCCCCAGTTTCAAGACGGCTGGTTTTACCCGGGCGATGTGGGGGTGCTGAGCGAGGGCGGGGAGCTCACCATCACCGGGCGCGATGACGATTTGATCAACATCGGTGGCATGAAGCTGTCGGCGGTGGACCTGGAAACGCAGTGGCTCAACCTCCCC
>CAZANT010000170.1:0-5948 GCA_964486575.1 uncultured Burkholderiaceae bacterium
CTTGTGGCGGTGGTGCGCCTCGATCACTTCAATGTCGTAACCAGTTGCCAGGGCTTTAGCCGCCATCTGCAGCAGTTTGAGGGTGACGTTGACGCCCACACTCATGTTGGGTGCCATCACAATGGCAATGTCTTTGGCCGCCGCCGCAATTTCCGCCTTTTGCGCGTCGGTGAAGCCAGTGGTCCCGATCACCATTTGCACGCCCAGTTCGCGGCAGACGCGCAAGTGCGCCAGGGTGCCTTCAGGCCGGGTGAAGTCGATCAGCACGCCGCTGTTGTGCAGGCCTGCCGTGAGGTCGGCCGTGATCGCCACACCGCTGGCTTGACCGAGGAACGCGGTGGCGTCGGTGCCCAGGGCAGGGGCGCCCAGGATGTCCAGTGCGCCAGTCAGGCGGCAGTCGTCGGTCTGGCTCACCGCCTCAATCAGCATCCGACCCATGCGGCCAGACGCGCCAGCGATGGCCACACACAGCGGGGCGGGGAGGGCTTGTTCTGTGGCGCGTGTTTCGGTGACGCTGCGTGTCATCGCGCTGCCCCTTCCAGCGGCGGGTAGCTGGTGGGCGCCGGGGCGCTGTCGGGCGCTGCGCTGGCTGTTGGCGCAGCTTTGCGTGGCGGGCTGGCCTTTTGCAGGACTGCTTCGCTGGCCTCCAGGACCGGTGCCTTGCCAAACTTGCGCTGCGACGCCAGCGTGCTCACGAACTCAGCCTCGCTGGGCAGGCCTTCCGCACCTTCAAAACGGACCAGTGCATCGCCGTCAAAAAACAGCGTGAATCGGCGCATTTGCGGTGGCACACCTTCTCGGCGCAGAGTGAATACGTAGTCCCAGCGGTTGGCGTGGAAAACGCTGGCCATCAGCGGTGTGCCCAGCACCTCGCCAATCTGTGCGCGCGACATGCCAGGCTGCAGCAGGGCGGCTTGTTCCTTGGAAACAAAGTTGCCCTGGATCACCTCCACCTTGTAGGGCGTCACCAGACCGCTGATGCTGCGGCTGGCAGAGTCGAAGCTGCCGCAGCCCGCGCTCAGGCCCGCCAGCAGGGTGCAGGCCAGCAGGCTGCGCAGGGGGAAGCGGGGGATCATTGAGGGCATGTTCAGAGCGGTTGCAATATGATTAAATCATTGTACCGGCATGGTTTCCCAGAGGGGTGACCGTTCGGGCGTGCCTTTTTTTGGCCCCCGCTTTGCCAGACGCCTGTTGAAAGCCCCGCATGTCGACGATGGAAGAACTCAAGAACACCGGCCTCAAGGCCACGCTGCCTCGAATGAAAATTCTGGAGGTGTTCCAGAAAGGCGCCAAACGCCACATGACGGCAGAAGACGTGTTCAGGGTGCTGCTGGAAGAACGCTCCGATGTGGGGCTGGCCACCGTCTACCGGGTGTTGACGCAGTTTGAGCAGGCCGGCATTTTGAGCCGCAGCAGCTTCGAGTCGGGCAAGGCGATCTACGAACTGAACGAAGGCAAACACCACGACCATCTGGTTTGCCTGGACTGCGGCGTGGTGGAAGAGTTCAACGATCCCGAGATTGAGAAGCGCCAGCACAGCGTGGCCACCAGCCGGGGCTTTGTGCTGCAGGACCATGCGCTCAGCCTGTACGGCAACTGCACCAAGGTCAAGTGCCCGAACCGTCCGGTGGGTGGGCGGCACGGCCCGGCCAACTGAGCCCTGAGCCCTGCGGACGTTCAGCCGCCTTTTTCCATCGCTTCGCGCTGGCGCGCGACGAACTCCTGGTAGGTGTCGATGCCCCGCAGTTGCAGGATGGTGTTGCGCACGGCAGCTTCCACCAGCACCGCGATGTTGCGGCCGGCCACCACCTGAATCACCACCTTGCGCACCGGGATGCCAAGCACGTTGAGCGTCAGCGGCTCGGACGGCAGGCGTTCGTAGTCGCGCTCCAGGATCTCTCGCCGCACCAAGTGCACGATGAGTTTCAGCCGCATCTTGCGGCGCACCGCGGTCTCGCCAAAAATCGCGCGGATGTCGAGCAGGCCAATGCCGCGCACTTCCAGCAGGTTTTGCAGCAGTTCGGGGCAGCGGCCCTCGATGGTGGTCTGGTTGATGCGGTAGAGGTCGACCGCGTCGTCGGCCACCAGGCCGTTGCCGCGTGAAATGAGCTCCAGCCCGAGTTCGCTTTTGCCCAAGCCAGAGTCGCCGGTGATCATCACGCCCAGGCCCAAGATGTCCATGAACACGCCGTGGATGGTGGTGCGGTCGGCAAAGTGCTTGGACAAATAGGCGCGCAGCACGTCAATCACAAAGGCCGAGGACTCCTTGGTCGCGAACATCGGGATCTGTGCCCGCTCGCACATCGACAAGAGGGTGTCGGGGGCGGTTTGGTTGTCGGCCAGGATCAACACCGGCGGCTCCAGTGTGACGATGCGGGCGATGCGTCGCGCGCAGTCTTCCGGCGAAGCGTTGGTTAGGTAAGACACCTCGCGCTCACCCAGGATCTGCACCCGGTAAGGGTGGATGTAGTTGAGGTAGCCCACCAAGTCGGCACCGGAGCTCGCAGCACGCACCGCGACCTCGTCAAAGCGCCGCTCGGACGCCCCCAGGCCAGCCACCCATTCCCAACGCAGGGTGGTCCGGTGGTCTTCAAACAGCGCGTCGGCGCTGACGGCGGTGGGTTTCATGCCGCTTGGGTGGACTGCCAGTTGGCAATCATCCCGTGCAGCTCTTCTGTGCTCTCGCTGACCTTGATCTTTTCCCGCAACACAGCGTCGCTCAGCAGTTCGGCGATCTCGGACAGGATTTCGAGGTGTTTTTGGGTCGCGGTTTCGGGCACCAGCAGGAAAATCAGCACGCCCACTGGCAACTCGTCAGGCGCGTCAAAGCCGATCGGCTGCGCCAGCTGGAACACAGCGGCCATGGGAGACTTCAGGCCCTTGATGCGGCCATGGGGAATCGCCACGCCATGGCCCAGGCCGGTGGATCCGAGGCGCTCGCGGGCGAACAGGCTGTCGGTGATCAGGGCGCGACTCAGGCCGTGCAGGTTCTCGAACAACAAGCCTGCTTCTTCAAAAGCACGCTTCTTGCTGGTGGCGTCAACGCTCACCAGCACTTGGGCTGCGGGCAGGATGGAGGCAAGACGGTTCATGTCGGATTCTCAGCCCGCATTATGGCGGGGGTGTGACAGCGTCAGTGATGTTGCGTCGCAGCATTCTGTCACAAAGTCCTGTTTTGACAGCCGGTATTGCGGCGTACACAAAAAAGCCGCCAGGCGGCATGCGTGGCGGCTTGGTTCGCGAGCGGATCGCGGCAGGGTCACATCAGGCGCTTGGGCGCGGTGTGGTTGTGGGCCTGCAGACGGTCTTTGTGGCGCACCACCTGACGGTCAAGTTTATCGACCAAATCGTCAACCGCGGCGTACAGATCTTCATGGGCGCTTTCGGCAAACATGTCGTTGCCCTTGACGTGGATATTGCATTCAGCGCGCTGGCGACCTTGTTTTTCCTTCTGTTTCTCGACCGTCAGCAGCACTTTGACGTCGACGAGTTGATCGAAATGCCGGCTGATCCGGTCCAGCTTGCTGGTCACATAGTTACGCAGGGCGGGGGTGACTTCGAGGTGGTGACCACTGATCGTCAAGTTCATAAAAAGAACCTCCTTGGCTACAGGTTAAGAGTGCGAATGCCGGGCCAGCCGGCAGAGCAACTTCGTCGCACTCAAATTCACTATGCGCCCAGACTTGGGCAATTGCAACCCCCGACACGTTCTTTTGCGGGTATTCCTCACACCGCCTGGCGGCCCAGGGTCAGCGCGGCGTCGACGGTGTAAGCAATTGGTCCGCATGGTGGACATACCACCATCTTTTCTGGGGCTGTGATGTCCCAAGTGCCCTTAGCATGGAGCCCATGAGTGTGGACACATTCCTGAATGCCGCCGCAGCCCGCGAGGGCCGTTCTCAGCGCGCCTTGGTGCTCATGGGCGGCGGCGCGCGCACCGCCTACCAGGTGGGCGTGCTCCAGGCGATTGCGGCCATGCTGCGGCAGCGGCCGTCGGCGCCCAAGGCCTTTCCATTTCAAATCCTTGTGGGCACCTCGGCCGGGGCCCTCAATGCCACGTTTCTGGCCGGATGCGCCACCCGCGGGCTGGAGGCGTTCGAGGAGCTGGCGACGTTCTGGCAGCGCACCCGCTCGCGCGACGTCTACAGCCTGAAGATCTCGCGCTGGGCCCGCTGGCTGGACAGCCGCAGCCGGCTGGCGGCCGCCTTCAACCTGTCGCGAAACATCCGGCGTCAAGGCGCCTTGCTCGACAGCCTGCCGCTGGTCGACACCTTGCACCGTGCCATCTCGCTGCCAGGCATCGAAGCCTCCCTGGCAAGCGGCACCATCGACGTGCTGGCAGTGACCGCGTCAAGTTACACCACCGGCATCCATTGGACCTTTTGCCACACCCTCAAAGACACGGTGGGCCGGGCCTGGAGGCGACCGGGGCGGATGGTGGACTTCCAACCCATCACCATTGAGCACCTGATGGCATCGAGCGCCATCCCGTTCATTTTTCCGTCCACGCCGTTGTGGGTGAACGAGCACTGCGAGTTTTTTGGCGATGGCTCAATGCGGCAGATCTCGCCGCTTTCGCCAGCCGTGCACCTTGGCGCGCAGCAGGTGCTGGTGGTGGGCGTGAGCCAACCGCAGCGCGCCTCGTTCACCGCGCAGACGGTGGGCAAGTCGCCCGGCCTGGGTGGCATCGCCGGGCACGCCATGGCCAGCGTGTTCCACGACACACTACAAGCTGACGTGGAGCAGGCACAGCGGATCAACAAAACCATCGCCACCTTGCCACCCGGCATCGCCGAAACGCTGGACCTGCACCCGCTGGACGTGCTGGCCATCCAGCCATCGCAGTCGCTGGACGCGTTGGCTCAAGAGCACACCGGCGAATTGCCGGCCACCCTGCGCCAGGCCCTGCGCGGTCTGGGCGCGCTCGACCACCGCACCGGCGGCGGCGCGGCATTGGCGAGCTATTTGCTGTTCGAGCCAGCGTTTGTGCACGCGCTGATCACCCTGGGCCACCATGACGCCTACGCCCGAAAGGACCAACTGATGGCGTTTTTTTCCGACGACGCGAGCCCAGTCTGAGCGCATAATCTGCGCTGCCTCAAATTCAGGAGAAGCCCATGGACAGCTGCCCCAGTCGGTAGCTTCCAGCGCCCGCACGGGTCGTTGGAAGCGCCGCTCACCACACCCGCTGCGGGCTTCGAGCCCGCCCCCTTTTGTGACCTTGTTTGTGACCCTGTGTCCAACCCGTTAGGGAGCGCCCATGCTCAACATCTTTACCCTGGCCAACGGCCGTTTGTTCCAGGAAGAAATCGAATCGCTTGAAGAGCTGGCCAAGTTCCAGCCGATCTGGGTGGACCTCGAGTCGCCCACCGTCGAAGAAAAGCGCTGGATCAAACAGCACTACGGCCTGTCCATCCCGGAAGACGCGATGGACGAGGACATCGAGGAATCCGCCCGCTTCTACGAAGAAGACAACGGCGAGCGCCACATCCGAAGCGACTTCCTGATCGCCGACGAGGACGAGCCGCGCACGGTCCGTGTGGCCTTCATCCTGAACCTGGTGAACGACGACCTGAAGAGCAAGGGCGTGCTGTTTTCCATCCATGACGAAGACGTGCCGGTGTTCCGGCTGCTGCGCATGCGCGCGCGCCGCATGCCGGGCCTGATTGAAGACGCCCGCGAGGTGCTGCTCAAGCTCTTTGATGCCGACGCCGAGTACAGCGCCGACACGCTGGAAGGTGTGCACGATCAGCTGGAAAAAGCCAGCGCCAAGGTGCTGTCGGGCGACATCACCGACGAGATTGCTGGCGAGGTGCTGGCCACCATCGCGCGCCAGGAAGACTTGAACGGCCGCATCCGCCGCAACGTGATGGACACCCGCCGCGCGGTGAGTTTCATGATGCGCAGCCGCATGCTGAGCACCGAGCAGTTTGAAGAGGCGCGGCAGA
>CAZANT010000171.1:0-5926 GCA_964486575.1 uncultured Burkholderiaceae bacterium
GGCCACCCCGCTGGCGGTGGTGCAGCAAATCAACCCGATGTATGTGAACTTCACCCAATCGGCATCCGAGGTAATGCGTTTGCGGCAAGCCTTGGAGGCTGGGCAGCTCAAACGTGCTACCGGCAAAGCGGCTGCCGCGGTGGCCATCGTTCTCGAAGACGGTACCTTGTACGAACAGCCTGCCAAATTGTTGTTCAGCGACCTGTCGGTGGACGCCAGCACCGGCCAGATCACCCTGCGGGCCGAGGTGCCCAACCCTGGCGGCGTGTTGCTGCCCGGCCTCTATGTGCGGGTGCGTCTGGCACAGGCCGAGGCGGGCAACGCGATCACGCTGCCGCAGCAGGCGGTGACCCGTGCGCCCACCGGCGACACGGTGATGGTGGTCGCGGCCGACGGCAAGGTGGCGCAACGCGTGGTGCAAGTGGGCAACGCCCAGAACGGCCGCTGGGTGATTTTGGGCGGCTTGCAAGCCGGGGAGCAGGTGATGGTGGATGGCTTCCAGAAAGTGCGTGGTGCGGGCCCTGTGAAGCCGGTGCCCTGGAAGCCATCAGCGGCAGCTGGCAGCGCCGCCAGTGTCCCAACTTCCGCCGCGGCCTCTGGGCCGGTCGCTGCTCCGGCCAGTGCGCCCGTCGCCCCGTCTTCGGTTGCGAAGTAAGGGGCGCGCAACATGGCCCAGTTCTTCATCAACCGACCCATTTTTGCGTGGGTGATTGCGCTGTTCATCCTGGTGATGGGCGGGGTGGCCATCACGCAGTTGCCGGTGTCCCAGTACCCCAGCGTGGCGCCACCCGCCATCGTGGTCAATGTCACCTACCCTGGTGCGTCGGCACAGACGCTGGAGGACAGTGTCATCAGCGTGATTGAGCGCGAGATGAACGGTTCGCCTGGCCTGATCTACATGGAGTCGGTCTCACAGGCCGATGGCAGTGGTGCCATCACGTTGAGCTTTGAGCCCGGCACCAGCCCCGACCTGGCGCAGGTGGACGTGCAAAACCGCCTGGGCCGAGCGACGCCGCGCTTGCCGCAGGCGGTGACGCAGCAGGGCGTACGGGTTGACAAAGCCAACGCCAACTTCCTCCTGTTCACCATCCTGTCCTCGGAGAACCCGGCCTGGGACCCGGTGGCACTCGGGGATTACGCGTCGCGCAACGTATTGCCTGAAATTCAGCGTGTGCCGGGTGTGGGGCAAGCGCAGCTGTTCGGCACCGAGCGGGCCATGCGTGTCTGGATTGATCCGGCCAAGCTGGTGGGGTATCGGCTGTCGTCGGCCGACGTGACCACGGCAATTGCGGCGCAAAACGCGCAGGTTGCATCGGGCACGATCGGAGACTTACCCAACACACCAGGGCAGGCCATATTTGCCACGGTGGTGGTCAAGGGGCAGCTCACTTCGGCGGAACAGTTCGGCAACATTGTGCTGCGTGCCAATGCCGACGGCTCCACGGTACGCTTGAAGGATGTGGCACGCGTCGAACTGGGGGCCCAAAGCTACGGCACCCGCGCCCGGTTAAACGGCCAGCCCTCGACCGGCATTGGTGTGCAGTTGTCGCCCACTGGCAACGCGTTGCAGACCGCGACCGCCGTCAGAAAACGACTGGACGAGTTGTCGCGTTATTTTCCTGAGGGTGTCAAGGCGACCATCCCTTTTGACAGCTCCCGGTTTGTGAGTATTTCCATCCAGCAGGTGGTCATTACCCTGCTGGAGGCGGTGGTGCTGGTGTTTGTGGTGATGTTCCTGTTCTTGCAGAACATCCGCTACACCATCATCCCGACGCTGGTGGTACCGATCGCGCTGATGGGCAGCTTTGCGGTGCTGCTCGCGATGGGTTTCTCCATCAACGTGCTGACGATGTTCGGCATGGTGTTGGTCATCGGCATCGTCGTGGACGACGCGATTGTGGTGGTGGAAAACGTCGAACGCATCATGAGCGAAGAAGGGCTGTCGCCGCTGGCGGCCACCCGCAAAGCCATGGGCCAAATCTCTGGCGCCATCATCGGTGTCACGGTGGTGCTGGCTTCCGTGTTTGTACCTCTGGCGTTTTTCAGTGGTGCGGTGGGCAACATCTACAGGCAGTTCTCAGTGGTGATGGTGTCGTCCATTCTGTTCTCCGCCTTCCTGGCACTGTCGCTCACGCCGGCGCTGTGCGCGACGCTGCTCAAGCCCGTGCAGGCCGGACACCACCACGCGAAAACCGGTTTCTTCGGCTGGTTCAACCGCGGCTTTTCGCGTACCGCCAAGAGTTACGAGAGCATGGTCAGCCGGATGCTCAAACGGTCACTGCGTTACATGGTGATTTACGCCGCCATCATCGGTGCGGTGGTGGTGCTGTTCGGCCGCCTGCCAACGTCGTTCATTCCGAACGAGGACCAGGGCAACATCCTGGTCAACGTGCAGCTGCCTCCGGGCGCGACGCAAAACCGCACGCTGGAAGTGATGCAGCAGGTCGAAGGTTACATGCTGAAGCAGCCGGAAGTGCAAAGCATGGTCAGTGTGCTGGGTTTCAGTTTTTCCGGCACCGGCCAGAATGCCGCGCTGGGTTTCATCACACTGAAAGACTGGGACCAGCGGCCTGACGCGTCGCAATCGGCGCAGTCGCTGGTGGCACGGGCGTTCCGCGGTCTGGCAGGCATCCGCGACGCCTTCATCTTTCCGGTGAGTCCGCCCGCCATTCGCGAGCTGGGCCGCTCCAATGGCTTTGCCATGCGGTTGCAGGACCGTGGTGGCAATGGCTACGAGGCCTTGCTGGCGGCGCGCAACCAGCTGGTGGGCATGGCCTCCAAAAGCCCCATTCTGGTGTCGGTTCGGCCAGACGGTCTGGAGGCCGCCTCGCAGCTGCAGCTCAACATTGACCGCGACAAGGCCAGCGCCCTGGGGGTAACGTTCAGCGCGATCAACAACGCCTTGTCAACTTCGCTGGGCTCGGCGTATGTGAACGACTTTCCGAACGCCGGGCGGCTGCAGCGTGTGGTGGTGCAGGCCGACGCGCCAGCCCGCATGCAGCCCGAGGACCTGCTCAAGATCAACGCGATCAACAGCAGCGGCCAGTTGGTGCCGCTGTCGGCATTTGCCAGCACCGCATGGGTGACGGGGCCGATGCAGACGGTGCGCTACAACGGCTACCCGACGATGCGCATCCAGGGCGAACCGGCACCCGGCCAGAGTACCGGTGCGGCACTGGCCGAAATGGAGCGTCTGGTGGGTCAGCTGCCCCAGGGCTTCGCTTTCGAGTGGACGGGCCAGTCGCGCGAAGAGAAACTCTCGGGCGCCACCGCCTTCATCTTGTTCGGCTTCTCCATGCTGGCCGTGTTCCTGTGCCTGGCGGCGTTGTACGAAAGCTGGACCATTCCGCTGGCAGTGATTCTGGTGGTGCCGCTGGGTGTGCTGGGTGTGCTGCTCGGCGCGCATGTCCGCGGGCTGGAGAACGACATCTACTTCAAGGTGGGGCTGATCACCATCATCGGGCTGGCGGCGAAAAACGCGGTGCTGATCATCGAGTTTGCCAAAGAGCTGCAGGAGAGTGGCAAGAGCGTGGTGGCGGCGGTGCTGGAAGCCGCGCACCTGCGCTTCCGCCCGATCCTGATGACCTCGCTGGCCTTCATTCTGGGTGTCTTGCCATTGGTGTTGGCCAGCGGTGCCGGCTCGGCCAGCCAGCGAGCGATTGGCACCGGTGTGATGGGCGGCATGATCGCTGCCACCTTGCTCGCGGTGTTCTTTGTGCCGGTATTTTTTGTGGTGGTGCGCAACTTATTCAAAGGCAAGCCCAAACCGCCGGAGCCCGCAGCGCCGGCAAGCCCGGAAGGAGCCAACCATGTTTAAGCCCCATGTGACCATGAGCGCGACACTGGCCCTGGCTGCGCTGGGTGGCTGTGCGCTCTCGCCCGACTACCAGCGGCCTCAGGCGCCCGTGGCGGCCAACTATGCGGTGACCGACGCCACGCCGAACGCGGCCCCCGTGGCTACGCTGGAGTGGCAGTCATTTTTCACTGACCCGGCGCTGCGCCGGCTGATCGAGCTGGCCCTGGCGAACAACCGCGACCTGCGGGTGGCGGTGCTGAACATCGAACAGGCCCGCGCCCAGTTTCAAATCCGTCGGGCCGACCAGTTCCCCACCATCAACCTGGGCGCGTCGGGCTCGCGGGCGCCCGTGGCATCGCGTTCCACTGGCGCCAACAGCAGCACCGCAAGCGGCTCGTTCGAAACCTTTAATGCGGGCCTGGTCTCGTCAGCCTACGAGCTGGACTTCTTTGGCCGGGTGGCCAGCCTGAAAGACGCTGCGCTGTCGCAGTACCTCGCCACCGAGGAAAGCCGCAAGACAGCGCAGATCAGCCTGATCGCCGCTGTGGCCACCGCCTACCTGAATGTGCTCGGTGACGAAGCCCAGCTTGACGTGGTGAAGCAAACCCTGGGCACGCGCGAAGAGTCGCAGCGGCTGACCAAACTGCGCTTTGACAACGGCGCGTCGTCCGAACTCGACTTCCGTCAAGCGCAGTCGCTGACCGAGGCGGCGCGGGTCACGCTGGCGCAGCTCAAACGCCAGCGTGTGTTGGATGAGAACGCCCTGACGCTGCTGGTGGGCCAGCCCCTGCCGGCGGACTGGCTGGCCACCACGCCAGCTGCACAAACGCTGGAACAGGCTGTGTTGATGGGCGACCTGCCCGCTGGCCTGCCCTCTGACCTGCTGACGCAGCGGCCCGACATTCGGGCAGCGGAGCGCCAGTTGCTGGCCACCAACGCCAACATCGGTGCGGCACGGGCGGCATTTTTCCCGCGCATCAGCCTGACCGGTGGCTACGGCAGCACCAGCAGCGAACTTTCGGGTTTGTTCAAGGCGGGCACCTACGGCTGGTCGTTTGCGCCGCAAATCACACTGCCGATATTTGACGCGGGCCGCAACCAAGCGAACCTGGAGGTGGCCAAGGTCAACAAGGACATTGCGGTGGCGCAGTACGAGAAAGCCATCCAAACCGCATTCCGCGAGGTGGCTGACGCGCTGGGCGGCCGTGCCGCGCTGGCCGAGCAGTTCAGCGCCCAGCTGGCGCAGGCCGAGGCCGAGGCCGCACGATTCAAGCTGTCTGACCTGCGTTACCGCAACGGCGTAGCCAGTTTTCTGGATGCGCTCGACGCGCAGCGCACGCTCCTCAGCGTGCGGCTGGGGCTGTTGCAAACCCGTTTGCTGCAATTGCAAAGCCAGGTGGCGTTGTACAAGTCGCTGGGCGGGGGCTGGCGTGAGCCGGCCACAGCGTCAGCGGTCAATGCGGCGCCTGACGGCAAACCTCCGGCGCAGTGACACCGTGCGTTTTGCTATTGAATAAATAGCTGATCCGCGAGAAATTAGTAGGGCTTGAGGCTGATTTGGCTTAAAAAACCGCCCAAACCCTGTGTGGGGGGAGTTTTCAGCTGCCCGCGTAGTCGTAAGGGCCGCCAGCTTGCAGCGCACGCTGGTAGGCGGGACGCGCGCGGATGCGGGCCAGCCAGTCCATCAAGCGGGGACGGCTGGCGTTCAGACCACCCCGGGCGGCGGCCGCTTCCAGCGGGAAACTGAGTTGAATGTCGGCGGCGGTGATCTCGTCGCCGGCAAACCAGGCGCTGCGGCCGAGTTCGGCCTCCATGTAGTCCAGGTGCTGCTTGATTTGCGGCAGGATGAACTGCGACTTGGCCTGACCCGAGATGGCCTTGGCAATCGGCCGAATGAAAAACGGCATCGGCGCGGTCTCGATCGTGTCGAACACGAGTTTCAGCAGCAGCGGTGGCATGGCCGATCCTTCGGCGTAGTGCAGCCAGTAGGTGTAGCGCAGCCGCTCGGGCGTACCCACCGCAGGCACCAGCCGGCCCCCACCGTGCTGGCCCACCAGGTACTCCACAATCGCGCCGGACTCGGCCACCGTGTTCGTCCCGTCGGTGATGACCGGCGATTTGCCCAGCGGG
>CAZANT010000172.1:0-5835 GCA_964486575.1 uncultured Burkholderiaceae bacterium
ACTACATCGGCGTGGTGCGAGCGGGTTTGGCCAACGTCGGGCGCGCCAAAAGCCAGGGTGCATCGACCATCACCATGCAGGTGGCGCGCAATGTTTACCTTTCGGCCGAGAAGAGCTACATCCGCAAGATCTATGAAATCCTGCTGACCTTCAAGCTCGAACACCTGCTGAGCAAGGACCAAATTTTAGAGATTTACATGAACCAGATTTACCTGGGTCAGCGCGCCTACGGTTTTGCTGCCGCCTCGGAAATCTACTTTGGCAAACCACTCAAAGACGTCAACATTGCCGAAGCCGCGATGCTGGCCGGTCTACCCAAGGCGCCCTCGGCCTACAACCCGGTAAGTAACCCGAACCGCGCGCGTGTGCGACAGCGCTACATCATCGAGCGGATGGAGGAAAACGGCTTCATCACCAAAGAACAGGCCCTGATCGCCCTCGATACGCCTCTGACCATTCGCAGCCGCACCAGCAACCAATGGCAGCATGCCGGGCATGTTGCAGAAACAGTGCGCCAGATGATGTTTTCGCAGTATGGCGACGAAACCTACACCCGCGGCCTGAACGTCTACACCACCGTCCGCGCCGAAGACCAGGTGGCCGCGTACAAGGCACTGCGCCGCGGCATCATGGACTTCGAGCGTCGCCAGATCTACCGAGGCCCCGAGAAATTCATCGACCTGCCTGCAGACGGCAAGGCGGCGGAAGATGCGGTGGACGACGCGCTGGTGGAGTTTCCAGACAGCGACGACCTGATGACGGCGATTGTGCTGAGCGTCTCCCCACAGAAAGTTATCGCTGAGCGCCAGAACGGGGACCGTATCGAAATTACTGGCGATGGACTGAAGCCGGCCCAGTCGGGGCTGTCGCCGAAAGCGCCACCCAACATCCGTATCCGCCGTGGCGCCATCATCCGCGTGGCCCAGACGCCCAAGAAGACTTGGGAAATCACCCAGATGCCGGAGGTCGAGGGCGCCTTTGTTGCCCTGGACCCTCGCGATGGCAGCGTACGCGCCTTGGTCGGCGGATTTGACTACGAGCGCAACAAATTCAACCACGTCACCCAAGCCTGGCGTCAGCCCGGCTCCAGCTTCAAACCTTTCATCTACTCCGCCGCCCTGGAGAAAGGCTTCACACCCGCCACTGTGGTAAATGACGCACCGCTCTTTTTTGACGCTGGCGTCACCGGGGGCCAACCTTGGGAACCGAAGAACTACGACGGCACCTTTGACGGCCCCATGAGCCTGCGGCGGGGGCTGGCCCGTTCCAAGAACATGATCTCCATCCGGGTGTTGCAGTCGGTGGGCCCGCAGGCCGCACAGGAATGGGCGACCCACTTCGGTTTTGATGCAGAAAAACACCCCGCGTACCTCACCCTCGCGTTGGGCGCTGGCTCCGTGACACCGATGCAGATGGCCAGTGCCTATGCGGTGTTTGCCAATGGCGGCTACCGCATCAATCCCTACCTCATCACACGGGTGACCGACTACCGGGGCAAGCTGTTGGTGGAAACCAAACCACCGGTGCTCGACGAATCGGTACGCGCCATCCCCCAGCGCAACGCTTTCGTCATGACCAGCCTGCTGCAGGAGGTTACCCGTTCAGGCACGGCCGCGCGCGCGCAAGCCACCCTCAAGCGACCTGATGTGTACGGTAAAACCGGTACCACCAACGACTCTATTGACGCGTGGTTTGCCGGCTACCAGTCCACCGTGGTCGCGGTGTCGTGGATCGGTTATGACACACCCAAAAAACTGGGCGACCGCGAGACCGGCGGCGGGCTGAGTTTGCCAGTCTGGATCAGCTACATGAGCCAGGCCCTGAAAGGCGTGCCGGTGACGGAGCCTGCGCCGCCGCCGGGCGTTGTCAATGTGGGCGGGGAATGGCTTTACACCGAATATGCCAACAACAGCGGTGTCACGAGCGTCGGCTTGGACGACCCAAGTGCCAACGTGCCAGGTAGCAGCCCAGCCGGCACACCGGGCGCGGTGCAAGTCCCGCCCAGCGCCGAAGAACGGCGCAGTATTCTGGATTTCTTCCGCAACTGACGGGAAAGCAGTGTGACTCAGGCGGTGAAGACCAGTGTCTGGCCCGCTTGGGCGCTGGCGTTGGTGCTGAGGTCGGCGAAAAACTCTTGTGCAGTCTTGGTATCGCGCCAGTGCGTACCGTCAAACTTGTAATGAAAACCACCCGCGCGCGCGGCAAGCCAGATTTCGTGCAACGGCTTTTGTAGGTTCACAATGATCTGCGATCGGTTGGCAAATGTCAGTGTGATCATGCCACCCACCCTTTGGTTGTCGACGTCCGCTTCGGTGGCGTCATTGATGCGGTCACAGCACAACTCCACTGCCCGCAGCACCGCCTCAGCTTGGTTCATGAACTCAGGGTCGGTCATACAATTTACCATGTTGAAAATTCGTCGAATTCTAGCCATCGGCCTGCTGCCCATCGGTGCGCTGATCCTGGGCGCTTGCGGGCAACGAGGGGATTTGGTGCTCCCCAACCCACCTGCGGGTGCCGACAGGGCCAGCTTGCCACAACTTTTGAAACCCACACCCGCAGCGCCGGCCGCCTCGGCTGCCACCACCAAGCCATGACCGAACCATTGCTGCCCGGTCATCCGCACACTGCCTACCGGGGCGGTGAACTCTGCATGGCGTCACACTCCCTGTCGACGCTCGCCCGTGAACACGGCACGCCCCTGTTTGTGTACAGCAAGGCGGCCATGCTGGACGCCTTGGCCGCCTACCAGCGCGGCTTCGCCGGTCGCAGGGCCCAGATTTGTTATGCGATGAAGGCCAACTCGTCGCTCGGTGTGCTGCAGGTGTTTGCCCAGGCTGGCTGCGGCTTTGACATCGTGTCTGGCGGCGAGCTCGACCGCGTGCTGGCGGCCGGTGGTGAGGCCCGCAAGGTCATTTTTTCCGGAGTCGGAAAGACGCGCGCAGAGATGCGTAAAGCGCTACAGGCCGGTATTGGCTGCTTCAACGTCGAAAGTGAATCCGAACTGGAAGTGCTGAGCGAGGTGGCGGTGTCACTGGGTCAACGGGCGCCTGTCAGCATTCGCGTGAACCCGAATGTGGACCCCAAAACCCACCCCTACATTTCCACCGGACTCAAGGGCAACAAGTTCGGCGTGGCCCACGAGCGCACACTGAGAACCTACCAACGGGCCGCCGCCCTGCCCGGGCTGACGGTGGTTGGCATCGACTGCCACATTGGCTCCCAGATCACCGACACCACGCCCTACCTCGACGCGATGGACCGCGTGCTTGATTTGGTGGACACGGTGGAGGCCGCGGGCATCCCCATCCACCACATCGACTTCGGTGGCGGTCTGGGCATCGACTACAACGGGGACACCCCGCCTGCGGCCGATGTGCTTTGGTCCCAGCTGCTGGCCAAGCTGGATGCCCGCGGCTACGGCCAGCGTCAGCTGATGATCGAACCGGGCCGCTCGCTGGTCGGCAACGCCGGCGTCTGCCTGACCGAGGTGCTTTACCTGAAACCCGGTGAGCAAAAGAACTTCTGCATCATCGACGCGGCCATGAACGAGTTGCCCCGCCCAGCGATGTACGAAGCTTTTCACCAGATCGTGCCGCTCGCACCGCGCGAGAAGGCGACCACCGTGTTCGACGTAGTCGGCCCGGTGTGTGAAAGCGGCGACTGGATTGGACGGGACCGCGCGCTGGCCGTGCAGCCGGGGGACTTGCTGGCGGTGCTGTCGGCCGGTGCCTACTGCATGAGCATGGCCAGCAACTACAACACCCGAGGTCGGCCGGCGGAAGTCTTGGTCGATGGGGACCTCGCCACGGTCATCCGGGAACGTGAGACAGCGCACGATCAGATGCGCCTCGAGCGGATCGTGAACACGCCCTGAATGCTATTCTTTTAGAAGCACTTCCGCCATTTTTTACAACGGCTTGACCCGTTTTTTGTTTGTAAACTGCCAGACACGCCAGCCCAGCAGCAGCCCCAGAATGCCGGCGTAGACAAAGACTTCGGCAAAGTTGTTTTTGCCCGCGCGCATCCAGAAGAAGTGCAGCACACCCAAGCCCGCAATCAGGTAAACCAGTTTGTGCAGCAACTGCCAGCGCTTGGCGCCCAGGGTTTTGATGGCGCGGTTAACCGAGGTGGCGGCCAGCGGCGTCAACAGCAGCCAGGCCAAAAAGCCGACGAGAATGAACGGCCGCTTGACAATGTCAGCCACGATTTCCGGCACGTCGAACCCCATGTCAAACCAGCTGTAACTCAACAGGTGGATCACCGCATAAAAATAGACAAACAGCCCCAGCATGCGGCGGAACCGCGCCAGCGCCGGCGTGGCCGAGATCACCCGCAGCGGTGTGACCGCCAGCACGATGCACAGGAAACGCAGCGTCCAGTCGCCGGTGGCGCGGATCAAGGCCTCTTGCGGGTTGGCGCCCAGGGTGTTGGTGGCAGCGCCGTAAAACAACCAGGCAAACGGCAGCATGCACACCACCCAGAGCAGCGGTTTGGCAGCCGGATGCAGCAGCCATTTGTTGACGGCACTGCCCTTGGGGCGTGGCGCCATGCCGACATTGGCGGTGGACGCCGTCATGCTCAGAAAAACTTCTTCAGGTCCATGCCGGCGTAGAGCTGCGCCACCTGGGCCTCGTAGCCATTGAACATGGCGGTCTTGCGCTTTTTGGAGAACAGACCGTCTTCGCCAATGCGGCGCTCAGTGGCCTGACTCCAGCGCGGATGGCTGACATTGGGATTCACGTTGGAGTAGAAGCCATATTCCTGAGCCGCAGCCTTGTTCCAGGCTGTGGCGGGTTGCTTCTCGGTGAACCGGATCTTGACCAAGCTCTTGGCGCTCTTGAAACCATACTTCCAGGGCACCACCAAGCGCACAGGTGCGCCGTTCTGGTTGGGGAGTACCTCCCCGTACATGCCAAAGGCCAGCAAGGTCAGTGGGTTCATGGCCTCGTCCAGTCGCAGACCTTCGACGTAAGGCCACTCCAGCACCCGTGAACCCACAAACGGCATGGTCTTGGGATCTGCCAATGTGACGAACTCCACATACTTGGCGCTGCCCAATGGCTCCACTTTTTTAATGAGTTCGCTGAGGGAATAACCCACCCACGGAATGACCATGGACCACCCTTCGACGCAGCGCAGGCGGTAGATGCGCTCTTCTTGCGCACTGAGTTTCAGCAGGTCGTCCAGACCGAACTTGCCTGGCTTCTTGACCAAGCCCTCAATCTCGACCGTCCAGGTCGAAGTTTTGAGCGTGTGGGCATTGCGGGCCGGGTCCGATTTGTCGGTACCGAACTCGTAAAAATTGTTGTAAGTGGACGCGTCTTCGTAGGGCGTGAGCTTCTCAAGCGTCACAGCACCAGGCAAGGCCGATTTGGCCCCTGGCAACGCGGCCAGCTTGCCGGGACGGACGGTGGCCTGCGCGAACGCCTCACGCTGTGCCCAGGAGGCCAACGCCAGGCCTGCCGCACCGCTGGCCATCCATTTGAGGGCTTGGCGGCGGCCGTTGTACACGCCTTGGGGCGTGATCTCACTGCTGTAGGGATGAATGAAGCCGCTGTTGTCGGTCTTGATCTGCATGGAGGGTGTGTCCTATCAGGGTTTCCTATAGGTCGTAGGACACGCACTGCTCTTACAACGTTCCGTAGCTGTGCAGCCCGCTCAGAAACATGTTGACACCAATGAAGGCGAAGGTGGTCACGCCCAGGCCCACCAGTGCCCACCAGGCCGACACGGTACCGCGCAGGCCTTTCATCAAACGCATGTGCAGCCAAGCGGCATAGTTGAGCCAGACGATCAGCGCCCAGGTTTCCTTCGGGTCCCAGCTCCAGTAGC
>CAZANT010000173.1:0-5733 GCA_964486575.1 uncultured Burkholderiaceae bacterium
GTTGCGCGCTTTCTCGATCGACTCCCCGCTGGGGGTCTTGGGCAGTGTCGCCATCTGGATTTCCTTTCGCGGTGGTCAACAGGTCGGCGCGGGTCGGCGCGGGGCCGGCATCGCCAAAGATCGAGCCCTGGCTGGGGTCGCCGGCGGCTTCGAGCGCGTCGTAGTAGCGCTGCATGAACTCGGCAATGCGGCGTGGGCTGCGGATGTTCTCGCTCAAGAAGGTGAGCAGCTGTGCCGCCTCGGGGGAATACTTGGGCCCGGTCAGGTCGCCCTGCCCCAACTCGTCCGCCACGGTCCAGCCCTTCTCCTTGAGCGCGGACAAGCCCTCCACCGCCGACAGCAAATCCGGCGCGATGTCGGCCTGGTTCAGTGTCCCCGCATCCATGCGCTCGCGCGCCGCGGCGATCGTGGGCGCCACCCGCGTGAGCGCTTTGGTGATGTTGCGCAGGTTGTCGTCCATGCTTTCCGTCATGCGGCGCAGGGTGGACGAATCGCCGTAGGCCTTGGCCAGTACCGCGTTCTGAATCCGGCGGTAGCCCTGGGTGGACAGTCGGCCGTCGCTTTCGATCAGGTCGCTCTGTTCCGTGACCGGCAGCATGCCCATGAACTGGCGAATAAAGTCCCGGCTGTTCTCAAAGTCGCCGTTCTCGTCGGGGTTCAAGCCTTCCAGGCTGGTCAAGCGCTTGGCGTCGGACAGGGCCTGCTCGCTGGGGCTCATGCGCTGCACCGTCGATGCGTTGGCCTGGCGTGCAAACTCGGCGCGGTTCACCGGCGTGGTGCGAACCCGTACCAGGACCGGCTTGGCCATCCCATCCACGGCTTCCGGTGTGACGCCGAACTGCGCGGCGTTGTCACGCAGGAATTGCTTGTAGTCCTCGGCCTTCTGGCCGTCCGCCTGGTACACGCGCTTGAGCGCGATGGTGCGGGCGTTGCCAGATTCCACCAGGCCGTCAGCGCCCACAATGGGTGCGCCGGTGGCGGCATCGGCCGACAGGCCCAGACGTGCTGGGTCCAGCTTCTGCACGATGCCCGATACCTGCAACTCGCTGGCTGACCGGCTGCGGTCGCGCGGCTGCAATTCCTGGGGGTAGAGCGGATTGGCGCGCAGGTTCTCGTCGTGCGAGGTCACCAAATCCGCGGCATCCATCAGCGCGTACTGTCCTTCAAGGCGTGCGCCGGCTTCGGTCGAGAACGTGGTGGGGGCGCCTGGCAGCGACACCGGCCAGGTCTTGGCGATGGCCTCGCGCTCCTGGCTCAGGGCCTGGGCCCGGGCCTGCAATTCCGCGCGCTCGCCATCAAAGGCAGGGCCGTAGCCGTTTTCCGGGGCAAGTTCGGCCAGGCGTTCGCCAATCCGCGAAACCTCGCTATCAATCTCGTAGCTGCGGTCCAGCGCTGTCAACTGAACAGGCTCGCGCAGGGCGCGCTCGGCTTCGGTGGTGTCGCCTACCCCAACGGCTTCCACGCCGGCGGCGGTTCCTCCGGTCGCGGCAGGTCCGCCGGCCGCGGGTTGTCCTGCTCCAGGCGCTGCCGCTGGCGCTGGCGCCGGGTTGCCGGGGGCTTGCGCGGGTGGGGGGTTGGTTCCTGGTGCTTGGTTCGTGTCATCGGTGCCTCGCAGGCTGGACAGCGCGGCGTTGTAGCCACCCGCTGCGCCGCCGGTGGCCACGCCCGCCAGCAGGCCCATGGCCGCCGCGTTGCCAACGCCTTCGGTGAGGGGCTTGTCGAGCGCGTAGTTCTGCAGGATCTGCTCTTGGACCGACTGGGGCAGTTCCTCGAAAACACCCTCCGAGATCCCGGACCCGACGATGGCCTTGGCAAAACCGGCGGGGGACTTCTGCAACTTGCCGCCGGCCAACAGGGTGTCCACGTCGGGCACACCCAGGCGCTGTGCTGCCTTGGCGCCCGCTGCGCCCAACACGCCAGTGCCCAGGCCGGTCGCCGCGGCGATGGCCGACTGGCCCGGCGTCAGCAGGCCGTCCTTGGTTTCGTTGCGGATCTGGGACGCGGCACTGCCAGCGCCCAGCACGCCCTCGCCAATAGCGCCGGCCAGCCAGGGGGCAACTTTCGGTGCTGCGGTCAGCACGCCACGCGCCACGCCGGCGCCGCCCAGCATCTGGGGCAGGGATTCGCCCACGGTGGTGGCGATCGTGCTGGGGTTTTGAATGGCGGCACTCAGGGTGTCCACAAAGCCGTCGGCCTCGCGCACCTTCTTGTTGGCCTCCTGTTGGGCGTCGGAATACAGCGCGTCCAACTGCTTCTTGGCTTCTTCGGGTCGGAATCCAACCTCTTCCAGGAACTTGCCCACCCGGCCGCCAGTGGGGATGTCGGCCAGGCCCGCCACCGCCTGGGGCAGGCCAATGGCGCCCTTGAGTGCGGTCACGCCGATGTCGCCGGCAATGTCTGCCGCGCTGCGCGTCTTGGCCGGCGCCTCTGATGGGGGTGCTGGCGCTATGCCTGCTTCTGCAAACAGGTCGCGGCCTTCGCCGTCGCTGCCATTGGAGATTCCGGCCTCTTGGAACAGGTCACGCGCCATAAAAAAACCCTCGGTGAAAGCTCAACCGAGGGTGCCATGCTTGGCGCGGATAGCCCCTAATTCATGCCCAGGCGCCGCTTCACCTCGTCCTCGGTGACGCCGTACTTTTTGGCGGTGGCGGCGATGTCTGCTGGCGAGACGTTTTGCAACGGCTTGGCTTTGGCGCCGGTGGCCGCCGGCGTGGTGGGGTAGAGGTACTTCATGGCCTCTTCGGTGGCCTTTTGTGCGGCAGCACCGTTACCCAGGTTGGCCGTCAAGGCCTTGCCGTAAATGTCGGCCTTCACCTTCTCAGGCGAATCGCCCTTGGACTGGGTGGCCATGCGCAAGGCTTCGGCGTCGTCCTTGGCCAGGCCAGCGGCGCGGTAGGCCCGCGCCAGCTTCACCTCGGCCGGCGCGTTCTTGTCCGCCGTCGGAGTGGCTTCCAGCACCCCACGTCGTACCGCTTCCATTTCCGCTGCCGTTGCGTTCGGATTGCGCTCCTTGAACAAGGCCACGCCCGCCTCCGCCTTGGCTTTGGCTTCGTTGCGCGACTCGGCCGCATTGCCTGCGGCGCGCCCCTCGGACCGATCCGCACGTTGGTCGGCCTTGACCGCAAGGTTGTTTTTGAACTCGTTTTGGCTCCAGTTGTAGAGCGCCATCGGGTCCTTGAACGAAGTCAGCGCCGCCAGCATCTGGCCGGTGTCCTTCACGGTGGTCGGCGGCATCGGCCGGCCGTCGGCGGTTTCCCGCTGGATCACGATCTGGCCGCCGGCGCCGCGCTGCACGTCGGTCACGCGGGCGCCATCCGGGATGTACTGGTTGTAGAAGTCCTTGACCGCTCCCAGGTCACCGGCAGACAGCGCCGCGGCGGTCTTGCCGATCGCCTCGGTGCGTTGTGCGCTCTCCAGTTGGATTTTGATCAGCGACTGGGCGTTGACATCCTTCAACACCTGGCCGGCGGCATCGGTCTTACCGGCAGCCAGCAGGCGCGATGCCTTGTACTGGCTTGATGCCAGGTGGTCGTCCACGGTGGGCGCGCGTTCGGCGCCATCCGGGCCCACCAGGCGCTTTTTGAACCAGTCGCCCACCTCGGTATCCACCTGGCCCATCAGGGCCTTCTCGGCGTCGGCGTCGTCGGCCAGGCGCTTCTCGCGGTCAAAGCGCATGGTTTCGCGCCCAAACCGGGTGTCCTCCCGCTCGTCCTGTTTGACTTCGCGCATCAGGCGCGCACCCTGCAGCGGGTCCGACTTGCCCAGCACGCCCGCCATGGCGCGCATGCGGGCGCTGTTCACCTGGCCCTCGTCCAGCCGGCCGGCGGTGCGGTTCCCCATGAAGTCGGTCACGCCCTGCATGGCAATGGTGCCGGTCTGGCTGGGGTCGCTCTTCGGCGTGACGGTGTAGGCCTTGGCCGTGTCGTCGTAGCCGATGTCGTACTGGCCGGTCTTGGCCGCGGCCTCCAGCTGAGCGCCCTGGTCGGCGGTGAAGCCAGTCGACTCCACCGGCTTCTCGTTGGCGACCTTGGACAACTCAAAGTCCTGGCTTACACGATTTACCGTGTCGAGGGTGCTGTTGAAGGCGGCCAGAAAATCCGCTACCTGGTTGGTTTTACGTCCACGCATCACGCCACCTCTTTGAACTCGATGCCAAGCATCTGGTAATTGACGCTGGCAATGCCGTTCGCGTCACGCGACACCGCCGCCGGGAAAAGCGGCTCCACCTCGTCGGCCATCACACCCACGTAGCGGGCATGCTCGGGGTCCTCGATGTAGCTGAACTCGTACAAATTCAGTCCGGTGGCCGCGTCGCGGCCCACCAACTCGATGTCTTGTTTCAGGCGGCGGTCGGAGGCTGCAAACAGAGGTGCAATTTTGGCGGCTCCTACCGCCAGCCCACCCAGCCCACCGAGAATGGACCCTGTTTGGTCCTGCTGTTGCATGTTGGCTTGGTAGTTCGCCTGCGCGTTCCAGGCGTTGCCGGCGTTGGTGCCCATCTGACCCGCGATGGTGGCGGCGCTGCGCCCGCCCGAGGTTTGGCCCTCCAGGCTCTGATTTGTCAGGCCGATGCCTGATGCGCCGAACTGTGCGCCCTGCCCCGTTGTCTGCGCGCTGAATGCCGGATAGCCGGCCAGCGCGTTGGTCGCGCGGTCGGTCAGGGCGTAGCCTTCCGTGCGCGCTGTGTCTCGGGCACCCGTCGCGGCCTTGGCCACGCCCAGCGCTTCCAGCGCTTCGGACTGGCGGCTGGTGGCACTGTAGCGCCCGTCGTTGGGGTTGATGCCCATGCGCGCCAGGTCGCGCGCCGTGGACGCCCGGCTGGTGGCAAAGGCCTGGCGCACATCGCTGGTCGCCTCGCCGGCGAGCTTGTCGGCGCGGTCCTCGCTGCTGTAGGTGGCGGCATCCTTTACCAGCTGGTCCTGCAAACCCGTCAGGGCAGCGCGCCGGCCCAGCCCATACTCGCGGTCCGCCTGGGATTGGTCGAAAGCGGTGCGCGCCGAATCCAGGCCGAATTTAAGTTGTTCCTCCTGCAGTGGCTGGATGCGGGCAGACAGATCCAGAATGCTCTTGATGGCATCGTCTTGGATGCCCAGCGACTTGATCTGCGCCTCGATCAGGCGCGGGTCCGGTGGTGGCGCGCTGTTGCCGCCTTTTCCGCCGTGCAGGCGCATCCCACCACCTGGCCGTGGCTCAAACGCCCCTTCGGGCAGCATGTCAAACATCCACATGGCGGCAGTCCTTTCTCCACATCACGTACAGAATCACGTCGCCGCCATCGGGGGCAGCACCGCAAAGCCGGGCCTCTTCCTTGAAACCCAAGTGCTCGTCAAACCGGCGCGCGGCCGTGTTGCTCGCGTTCACATAACCACTCACCCGGTCCACACCGCAGGTCACAAACGGGTAGTGGAAGCAGGCGCGCAGGTACATGCGCACCAGCCAACTCGCCCCCGGCTTCGCGGCCACGTGCATCCACACATTGCGGCCGTTGAAGCCCTCGTAAACCACACCCGCCACCAGGTGACCACCGCGCCGTAATCCGATCGCTTGCATGCCGTCCGCGCGGTTCAAACCCGGCAGCAGGTCCTGCACAAATGGCAGCACCGTCTCCAGGTCAAATTCGAGGGCAGCATCCATGAAATTCATGCTGCCATGCTTGCAACGGGGTCAGGCTGGCGGCGCCGGCCAAACCACCGCATCGGGGTCCGCTTGGTCGGTCACATCGCGCAAAGCCTG
>CAZANT010000174.1:0-5618 GCA_964486575.1 uncultured Burkholderiaceae bacterium
CCAAGGTCAGCGACCACTTTGCCATCATCCCCACGCTGCAGGCGCCCAGCGGCCTTTCTGAGGCCGAGCAAAAACTGTACGACCTGGTGGTGCGCCGCTTCATGGCGGTGTTTTTCCCCAGCGCCGAGTACCAGGTGACCACACGCGTCAGCACGGTGAACCACCAAAACAAAGACCACCACTTCAAAACCGAAGGCAAGGTTCTGGTCAAACCGGGCTGGCTGGCGATTTACGGCAAGGAAGTGCTGGACGACGGCGACGAAAACAACAAGACGCTGGTGGCGGTGAAACCTGGCGAAAAGGTGCAGACCGAAGCCGCCGAGCCCAAAGGACTCAAGACGCGGCCCCCGGCCAGGTATTCGGAGGCCACGCTGCTGGGCGCGATGGAAGGAGCCGGCAAGACGGTGGAGGACGACGAGTTGCGCGAAGCCATGCAGGAAAAAGGCCTGGGCACACCCGCCACCCGCTCGTCCATCATTGAAGGGCTGATTGCCGAGAAATACATGCTGCGCGAAGGCCGCGAGCTGATTCCCACCGCGAAGGCCTTTCAGCTGATGACGCTGCTGCGTGGCCTGGGTGTGGAAGAGCTGTCCAAAGCCGAACTGACCGGCGAGTGGGAGTACAAACTCGCGCAAATGGAGCTGGGCAAGCTCAGCCGCGAATCCTTCATGGGCGAGATTGCGGCCATGACCGAGCGCATGGTGAAGAAAGCCAAGGAATACGACCGCGACACCATCCCCGGCGACTACGCCACCCTGACCGCGCCCTGCCCGAATTGCGGCGGCGTGGTGAAGGAAAACTACCGCCGCTACACCTGCACCGGCGAAAGTGGCACGGAAGAGGGTTGCGGCTTCTCGTTTGGTAAAACGCCGGCAGGCCGCACCTTCGAGGCGGCCGAAGTGGAGCAGTTTTTGCGTGACCGCAAGATCGGCCCGCTAGACGGCTTCCGCTCCAAGGCGGGTTGGCCTTTCACCGCCGAGATGGTGATCAAGTTCGACGAGGAAACCAAGAACTACAAGCTGGAGTTCGACTTCGGCGACGACAAAAAAGGCGAAGAGAGCGGCGAGCTGGTTGAGTTTGCCGACGAATCGCTGGGCGCCTGTCCGAAGTGCGGCAGCGAAGTGCACGAACACGGAAAGAGCTATGTGTGCGCCAAGTCGGTGCCCACCCACACCCAGCCCACGCCGAGCTGCGACTTCAAGAGCGGCCAGATCATCCTCCAGCAACCGGTGGTGCGTGAGCAGATGCACAAGCTGCTGACCGAAGGCAAAACCGATTTGCTCGACAAGTTTGTGTCCATGCGCACCCGACGCGCCTTCAAGGCCCACCTGGCATGGGACAAAGAGGCGGGCAAAGTGAACTTCGAGTTCGCCCCGTCCAAGTTTCCACCGCGCAAGACCGCCGCGCGGCCCGTTGCCGCGCCTGCGGCCAAAAAAGCGGCGGCAAAGAAGGTTGCCACGAAGAAGGTGGCAGCCAAAAAAGCAACCACGCCCAAAGCCCCGCGCAAGACCACACCCGGCACCGGTGCCACACCCAGCGCCGCGCTGGCGGCGGTGATCGGCGCAGAGCCATTGGCGCGGACCCAGGTCATCAAGAAACTGTGGGACTACATCAAGGCCAACGGACTGCAGGACGCCACCAACAAACGCGCCATCAATGCCGACGACAAACTGCTGGCGGTGTTTGGCAAGCCACAGGTGACGATGTTCGAGCTGGCTGGCATCGTCGGCAAACACCTGGGTTGAACCAAAGAGGGCCCTGCCGTGTCGCTTGCGCTCTACGGCCACCCGTTCTCGTCGTACACGCAGAAAGTGCTGATGGCGCTGTACGAGAACGGCACGCCTTTCGAGTTTCGCTGCCTTGGGCCGGACACGCCGCAGCACGCCACCGAGTGGCTGCGGCGCTGGCCGATCGCCAAGTTCCCGCTTCTGCTCGACGGTGATCGCAGCGTTGTTGAAACCAGCACCATCATCGAGTACCTGCAGCTGGCCCACCCTGGGCCGGTGCGCCTGCTGCCCGCCGATCCCATGGCCGCGCTGGACGCGCGCTTCCTCGACCGGTTCTTTGACCTGCACGTGATGGACCCGGTGCAGGTGGCGGTGAGCGGTGCGCTGGGGCGGGCACCGGTACAGCGCGAGGCCGGGCTAGCCACCGCCATGGACAGGCTGGCACGCGCCTACGGCTGGCTGGAAGGGCAGCTTGCCGGCAGGACCTGGGCAGCTGGCGCCGACTTCACGCTGGCGGACTGTGCCGCCGCACCGGCCCTGTTTTATGCAGACTGGACGCACCCGATCGCGGAGGCGTTTCCCGTGCTGCGCGCCTACCGGGCGCGCTTGCTGGCCCGCCCATCCTTCGCCAGGGCGGTGGAAGAGGCACGCCCCTTCCGGCACCTCTTCCCGCTGGGCGCGCCCGACCGGGACTAGCCAGAGCACCATCTCAGAAGCCGAAACGTTTGGGCAGGCGCTGCGCCTGCAGCAGCGCCTGGCGCAACAGGCGCGCACCGCGGTCCTGCAACTGGCCGGGCATGCTGCGGCCGCGGGCGGGCCTGCTTCTGGCGGTGGCGCAGGCGGACAGAAAATCGTTGAGGATGACAGCGTCATTCAGCGTGTTTTCACCCACCTTGTGGAACTCCGGGTGCCACTGGGTGGCGGCGATGTAGCCCGTGCCATGCACGGCCCGGCGGCGGATGGCTTCGGGCACCCGGTCGGGCACGCTCCAGGCCTCGACCTCAAAGCCTGGCGCCAGGCCCTTGATGCCCTGGTGGTGGATGCTGTTGACCCGGGCACGCGCCATGCCTGGGTACATGCGTGCCAGCCGGGAGCCAGGCACAAACTCAATGTCGTGGAAGTTCTGGTCGTAGGTGGCCGCGTCGCGGTGGCGCAGCGCGCCTGCGTGCTGGGTCTCGATGTCTTGGTAGAGCGAGCCGCCAAAGGCCACATTAAGCAACTGCAGGCCACGACAAACACCAAAAATGGGTTTGCCGGCCTGCTCAAAGGCCTCGACCAGCGCGAGGTCGTAAAGGTCGCGGATGCGGTCGCCCAGCCAGGCCTCTTGCAACGGTTCTTCACCGTAGCTGCCCGGCCAGACGTCGGCACCGCCGTGCATTACCACCCCGTCCAGCCATTCGGCATAGTGCGACAGCTTCACATCTCCACGCTGCGTTTCCCCGGTAGGACAGGGCACCATCACCACCATGGCGCCGGTGGACATCAGCCAGTGTGCGATGGACTGCTCTACGTACTGCAGCGTCTTACCAGTGAAAAGGGAGCGGGCCGGATCGGCGTAGGAAAAGCAGGCCGAAAGGCCGATCTTGAGGCGGGCGAGGGCGGCAGTCATTGCTCTCCATTGTGGGCCCCGGCGTCCGTGTTGTCTGTCAGACAAGCGCTAGCCGTTACGATGCCAAGGTTGTTCATCCACCGAGGTTTTGCCCATGCCGCTGCAACTCTATTACGGGCCCGGCGCCTGTTCTTTTGTGCCCCACACGCTGCTGGAAAGTGCCGGCGCCGACTACGAGCCAGTGCTGGTCAAGCTGCACAAACAGGAACACCTGGGCGAGGCCTTCAAGGCCATTAACCCGCGCGGCCAGGTGCCGGTTTTGGTGCACGGAGGTACCGCCATCACGCAAATCGTGGCCATCGTCAGCTACCTGCATGACCTGTTCCCGGCGCAGCATTTCCTGCCCGCCGAGCCGCTGGCCAAAGCGCGTGTGCTGGAAACCTTGGGCTGGATGAACAGCACCGTGCACCCGACGTTTGCCCACATGCTTCTGCCCCACAAGTTCACTGACGACTCGGCCCTGCATGAACCGCTGCGGCGCTTCAACACCGTCCAGTACCGCACGCTGCTGGCGGAACTGCAAGGCCTTCAACAAGAGGCTGCCTCGCGCGGTGACGCCTTCATCGGTGGCGCACACTTCGGTCCGTTGGACGCCTACACACTGACACTGTTGCGCTGGGGTTCGATGTTCGGCATCGACCCTGCAGACAACCCGACGCTTTGGGCCCATGTGCAAAAAGTGGCGCAGCTTCCGGCGGTGGCGCGCGTTCTGGAACGCGAGCGGGTGCCGCTCAGTATGTACAAACCTTCTTGAATGTTGGCGTTGGGCGCCCCGTGACATGTACTTCGCCGCCCCTTGCCGGGGAAGCGGCAGCATGTTGGTTGGGGCGGCCCGGCGCGGTGGCTGTCGGGGCTTTATCCGCTTCGACTGGGCAGTGCCTCAAACCGCACGCTGAAGAGCACGCCGGGCGGTGTGCGACCGGGGCGGGCGTCTTCAATGCCCAGTTGGGCTGCGTGGTATTGGACGATCTCGCTGACGATGGCCAAACCGAGGCCGGAGCCGTCGACGTTGGTGCCCAGCGCTCGGTAGAAGGGCTGCAGCACCAGTGATCGCTCACCCTCCGGAATACCGGGACCCGAGTCTTCCACCTGCAGCACCAGCACCTGACCGAAGGTGTCGGCATGCAGGCGCACCGTGACCACGCCATTCTCGGGGGTGTAGTTGATGGCGTTGTCGACCAGGTTGCGCACCATTTCCTGCAGCAGTGTGGCGTTCCCGGCAATCACCACACCGCCGTTTTCAGGCTGCGCGCCCTCGTAACCAAGGTCAATTTTCTTTTCCAGTGCCCGGGGATAAGCCTCCAGCACCACGTCCATGGTCAAGCGTGCCAGATTGACTGGCTCTCGCTTTTGGGTGTTGCTCGTGCCCTCGGCCCGCGCGAGCGAAAGCAGCTGGTTCACCGTGTGGGTGGCGCGCACGCTGGAACGGCCAATTTGTTTCAGCGAGAGCTTGAGCTCTTCGGCGCTGGCCCCCTGGCGTTGGGCGAGGTCGGCCTGCATTCGCAAGCCTGCCAACGGCGTTTTAAGTTGGTGGGCGGCATCGGCCAGAAAGCGTTTTTGGGTAGCGATCGAACCCTGCAGGCGCCGCAACAAGTCATTGACCGACACCACCAGCGGCGCGACCTCCTGGGGCACCACACTGGGGTCCAGCGGACTCAGGTCTTCGGGCTTGCGTTCACGGATGTGTTCTTCGAGCTCGCTCAGCGGCTTGATGCCACGCACCAGCGCCAGCCAGACCAACAACACCGCCAGCGGCAGAATCGCAAACTGGGGCAGCATCACGCCCTTGATGATCTCGCTGGCCAGTGTGGCGCGCTTTTCCCGCGTCTCCGCCACCTGCACCAGGGCCAGTGCGCCGCTGGGTTCGGCCATGCGCACCCAGGTGTAGGCAATGCGAATCTCATCGCCCCGCATTTCGCCGTCGCGCAGTCGGACCTCGCCGGGTTGGGCCTTTTCTTCGTCGGTAAACACCGGAAAGTCGCGTTCGCCACTGAGCAGCTCGCCACGTGCGCCCAGCACCTGAAAGTAGACCAGATCGGAATCGTCGACCCGCAGCAACTCGCGCACGGCGGGAGAGCGGCGCAGCTCCAGACGCTGCAGCTGCGTGGCCGCCAGCTTGCTCAGCGCCAGGGCTTTGTACTCGAGCGCGCGGTCAAACGGTTTGTCGGCAATGCCCTGGGCGACCAGCCAGGTCAGCGCCAGGCTCACTGGCCACAGCAGCAGCAGTGGCGTGAGCATCCAGTCCAGGATCTCGCCAAACAGCGAGCGCTGTTCGCCGTGGA
>CAZANT010000175.1:0-5590 GCA_964486575.1 uncultured Burkholderiaceae bacterium
GCACCGGATTTTGATTCCGGCATGCGAGGGTTCGAGTCCTTCCTCCCCTGCCAAAAATTTTGGCAATAAAAATTTAGATCGCTGGAACGCTCATGCAGGTTCTCAACCCGGATTTCATGGTCTTCACCGGCAATGCCAACCCTGGTATGGCCGCAGAGATTGCGCAGAACCTCGGCATCACCCTGGGTTCTGCGCACGTGGGGCGTTTTTCAGACGGTGAAGTCACCGTCGAAATCACCCAAAACGTTCGTGCCCGCGACGTTTTCGTGGTGCAGTCAACCTGCGCACCGACCAACGAAAATCTGATGGAGCTGCTGATCATGGTTGACGCGCTGAAACGCGCTTCGGCCGAGCGCATCAGCGCGGTGATCCCTTATTTTGGCTACGCCCGCCAAGACCGTCGCCCTCGTTCGGCGCGGGTGCCAATCAGCGCGAAGGTGGTGGCCAACATGCTGCAAGCGGTCGGTGTTGACCGCGTGCTGACCATGGACCTGCATGCCGACCAGATTCAGGGGTTCTTTGATATCCCAGTCGACAACATCTACGCGTCGCCGGTGCTGCTGGGCGACCTTCGGATGCAGAAGTACGACGACCTGATTGTGGTGTCTCCCGACGTCGGTGGTGTGGTGCGCGCGCGAGCGCTGGCCAAACAGCTGAACTGCGATATGGCCATCATTGACAAACGCCGCCCGAGGGCGAACGTGAGCGAAGTGATGCACGTGATCGGCGAAATTGACGGCCGCAACTGTGTCATCATGGACGACATGATCGACACCGCCGGCACGCTGGTGAAAGCGGCCGAGGTGTTGAAGGAACGGGGTGCCAAGAAGGTTTATGCCTACTGCACTCACCCAATTTTCTCGGGTCCGGCGATCGAACGCATCGCCAAAGGCTCGGTGCTCGACGAGGTGGTGGTGACCAACACCATTCCGTTGAGCGACGCCGCACTCGCCTGCGGCAAGATCCGCCAGCTGTCCGTGGCACCGTTGATCGCAGAGACGATCCAGCGCATTGCCAAGGGCGAGTCGGTGATGAGTTTGTTCTCGGACCAGGACAACCTGTTCTGACCGAGTCAAAAAGCGGGCCCTGGCAACGGGGCCTTTGTTAACCGGCGTCACACTGGTCGCGGTGGACGTCCTTAGGAGTTCTTATGAAATTCGTCGCTTTTGAGCGTACCAAGCAGGGCACGGGTGCGAGCCGCCGTCTCCGCAATTCGGGCAAAACCCCCGGCATCGTTTACGGTGGCATTGACGGCAAGCCACAACTGATTGAGCTGGACCACAACGCCCTGTGGCACGCTCTGAAAAAAGAAGCCTTCCACTCCAGCGTGATGGAGATGGAACTGGCTGGCACCGTCACCAAGGTGCTGCTGCGTGACTTCGTCATGCACCCCTACAAACAGCAAGTCCAGCACGTTGACTTCCAGCGCGTCGACGCCAACACCGTGCTGCACACCAAAGTGGCCCTGCACTACAGCGGTGAAGAGAACTCGCCCGCGGTCAAAGCAGATGCCTGCCTGATCAACCACGTGTTGAACGAACTCGAGGTCGCTTGCCTGCCACGCGACCTGCCCGAGTTCATCGCGGTTGACCTGAGCGAACTGAAAAAAGGCTCGTCTGTTCACCTGAACGACATCAAGCTGCCCAAAGGCGTGAAAGCCGTTCTGCGTGGCAAGGTCAACCCGGTGCTGGTCACCGCCACCCCGCCGGTGGTGGAAGAGGCCCCCGATCCAGCCGCTGCTGCTGCACCCGCGGCGGATGCCAAAGGCGGCAAAGGCAAGGCTGGCGCCAAGCCTGCGGCCAAGAAGTAAGCTCGCGGCGGCGTCGCCCGCTGATCTGAGAATCTGACAACGGCCCACTTCGGTGGGCCGTTGCCATTGGCGCCTCACATCCAGGGTACCAACACCGATAATTTCTGCATGATCAAGTTGTTTGTTGGCCTGGGCAACCCCGGCCCCGAGTACGAAGCCACGCGGCACAACGCGGGCTTTTGGTGGGTGGATGCGCTCGCCCGGGATCTCAAGGTATCGCTGCAGCCAGACCGGAACTACCATGGGCTGGTGGCCCGCACCAACGTGGCTGGGCAAACGGTGTGGCTGCTGGAGCCACAGACCTTCATGAACCTGTCCGGCAAGTCGGTCGCGGCGCTGGCTCGGTTTTTCAAGATTGCGCCGGAGGAAATTCTGGTGGTGCACGACGAGCTGGACATCGTGCCCGGTGAGGTCAAACTCAAGTTCGGCGGCAGCCACGCAGGCCACAACGGCCTGCGCGACATCCACGCCCAGCTGGGCACCGGCAACTACTGGCGCCTGCGCATTGGCGTGGGCCACCCTGGCGTCAAAGCGGAGGTGGTGAACTGGGTTCTGAAAAAGCCCTCACCTGAACACCGAAGCGCGATCGAGGCCGGTCTTGCACATTCCCTGCTGGCTGTGCCACAGTTGCTGGCAGGCGAGATGGAAAAGGCCACGATGGCGGTGCACACCCGCAAGCCACCCCGGCCGAAGCCACCACGTCCTGAGGTCTTGCCCAGCCCCTGAACTTCCTGCCGAAAGGACGTCTGCCATGCGCCTGACACTTGCTTTTCTGGGCACCGTCCTCTGTCTGACAGGAGCGGCGGCGTCGGCCCAAACGGTGTACCGCTGCGGCAACAGCTACAGCCAGACCCCTTGCCCGAACGCGGTGGCGCTGGACGTGGCCGACCCGCGAACTCCGGCACAGCGTGATGAGGCGGCCGCAGCGGCCGCGCGAGACGCCCAAACGGCCAACGCACTGGAAAAAAGCCGTCTGGCCGAAGAGGCGCGGTTGGAGGCTGCACGCACCCGGGAGGCCAAATCGGCGGCCATCGCCAGGCTGGCGGCGGAGAAAAAGGCGCAGCGCGAGGCCGACGCGAACCGCATTCCGGTGTACCCCGGAACCTACAGCCCGCCCTACTACCAGCCCAACCCCTACCCAGTGAAAAAGGTGGTGGTGAAGAAGCCACCGCCAAAACGCCGTAACGACACCGAGCCACCGCGGTCCAAGCCCTGAACGGGCTGGCTTCGGGTCAGCCCGGCGCGGCCGCTTGCTTGGCTTCGGCCTGCAGCCGCTGGAACTTCTGCCACAGCGTTTCCTGGCTTTCCACAAACTGCGGGTTCACCGGGATGCAGGCCACTGGACAGACCTGCACGCACTGCGGCTCGTCAAAATGGCCGACGCATTCGGTGCACCTGTGCGGGTCGATCTCGTAAATTTCCTTGCCGAGGTAAATCGCGCCGTTCGGGCACTCGGGCTCGCAGACGTCGCAGTTGATGCACTCGTCAGTGATGAGCAGGGCCATGGCTCAGGACGCCATCAGGGGCCGCAAAGCGGTAGCCACGGTCGGGCTGACCATTTGGCTCACGTCGCCACCGAGCTGGCTGATCTCGCGCACCAGGGTGCTGCTGATGCATTGCAACTCGGCGCGCGGCAGCAGGAAGACGGTTTCCACCTCCGGCAGCAGTTTGCGGTTCATCGCGGCCATTTGCGACTCGTAGTCAAAGTCGGTCATGTTGCGGATGCCACGCACCACGGCCACCGCGCCTTCGGCGGCGCAAAAGTCCATGATCAACCCGTCAAACGGCATCACCCGCACGTTGTGCACGTCTTTGAGCGCCTGCTGGGCGATCGCCATGCGCTCCTCCAGACCGAAGCGGGTTTTTTTGTGGTGAGCCACAGCGACCGCAACGATCAGCGTGTCGAACAGGCCCGAGGCGCGCCGCACCACGTCTTCGTGGCCCAGGGTGATCGGGTCAAAGGTGCCGGAGTAAACGGCGATGCGGGAGGATGTCGAGACCATTGGCCGATTATGCCTTTGCCGCTTTTTTGAGCAAATGGAAGTGCACCATGCCTGCTTTGCCAGCGCGGTGAATCTGCAAACCACGGGCTTGGAGCGACTCATCAGCCCAGGCGTGATCGCTTTCAAGGTAAACCCAGCCATCTTCCCGCAGCACGGCGGCGGCGGCTTGAAGTGCCGGGGCTTCCAACCCGGCGCCAAAGGGCGGGTCGAGCAGGACCAGGTCCATGCTGCCGGGGGCAAGACGCCGCAACAAGGCCACGCCGTCACCGCGCAGCACCGTGACGCCTGTGGCCTCCAGCCGGGTGGCGATCTGCTGCAGCCGCGCCACCTGGTCGCCCGACTGTTCCACCATCTGCACCGTCGCCGCGCCGCGCGAAGCGGCTTCCAGCCCCAAGGCACCGGTTCCGGCAAAGGCGTCGACACAGTGCCAGCCGCTGAGGTCTTGTCCCAGCCAGTTGAACAGGGTTTCGCGCACCCGGTCAGGCGTGGGGCGCAGGCCGGGCTGACTGGCCACCGGCAGCTTGGTGCGTTTCCACAGGCCACCAATGATGCGCACCTCGCCGGGCGGGGGTGGTCGGTGCACGGGTGCCTTAGCGGCTTTTTTGACAGGCGCGGCTTTCATGAACCTGCCCCGCCCACCACCACCGTGACCATGCTTTCAGGCTGCAATTTGCGCGCGAACGCGGCGCGGATGTCGGCCACCGTCACCCGGCTGACTTGCGCGGTCCAGGTGTCGAGGTAGTCCAGCGGCAAGCGGTACTGGGCGATGTTGGCCAGGTTGTCGAGCAGCTTTTTGTTGCTGTCAATGCGCAGGGCAAAACCGCCCACCAGATTGTCTTTGGCGGCTTGCAGTTCGGCCTCGGTTGGGCCTTCGGCCACGAACCGCGCCAGCACCTCGCGCGCCACCTGCACCGCCTGGTTGGCCTGGTCAGGCCGGGTCTGCAGACCGATCACGAACGCGCCGGCATGCAGGCCAGGGTTGAAACTGCTGGAGACCCCGTAGGTCAGGCCGCGTTTTTCGCGCACTTCTTGCGTCAGCCGGGACACGAACCCCCCGCCGCCCAAAATGTAGTTGCCAACAAACAGCGCGAAGTTGTCTGGGTCGTCGCGCTTGTAGCCGGGCTGGCCAATGTAGACATGGGCCTGCGCCGAGTCGAACGGCAGGCGCTCCACCACCGGCGCTTTGAGCGGCGCCAGTTCGGCCACGGCCGGCAGTGGCTCGCAGCGGTTGGCTGGCAGGCGCGAGAGCAGCGTGGTGACCAGCGCTTCGGCCTGCTGGCGATTCAGCGCCCCCACCAGGCTGACCCGCGCGCGGCAAGCCACCACATGGCGTGCATGGAAAGCCGCCATGTCGGTCACAGTGATGCGGCCCAGGCTTTCGGCGTTGGTGTCTGCGCCATAGGGGTGGTCGCCGTAGACCGCGCTGTTGAAAGTGCGCGCGGCCAGGGTTCCAGGCCGGGTATTGGCTTCGCGGATGGACGCGATGCGTGTGGCGCGTTCTCGTTGCCACACCGCTTCAGGCAGGGCGGGCTCGGCCAGCTGCCGGGCGGCCAGTGCTGCGGCGCGGGCCAGCAGGTCCGGGTAGCTGAGCGAACGCAGCGAAAACCCCATGCGGTCGCCATTGGCGCTGGCGCCAAAGCTGGCGCCGAGGTCGGCCCAAGCCTCACTCAACGCGTTTTCGTCCAGCGCGGGCAGCTTGCCGCTGGCGCGCACGCCTTTGGCGCTCAGCGCGGCGGTGACGCTGGCCAAGCCGGCCTGGCCGGGCGGGTCACGGCGG
>CAZANT010000176.1:0-5586 GCA_964486575.1 uncultured Burkholderiaceae bacterium
CCAGGCAAGCGTCTTCGCCCTGGGTGAACGTGGTCTCGATGCCGCTGCCGGAGTAATTCAGGATTCGCACGTCCGGCGAATGGGTCCGAGAGAGGCGCGCAGCGGCGCGGGACAGGTCGAGCTTGATCACCTCCGAGGGGCAGGAGCCCACCAGAAACAGCAACTTGATATCGGGCCGACGGGACAGCAGTCGGGAGACGACGCGGTCCAGCTCGGTGTTGGCGTCGGCCAGGCCGGCCAGATCGCGCTCGTCGATGATCGCGGTTGCAAAACGAGGTTCTGCAAAAATCATCACCCCCGCAGCAGATTGGATCAAATGAGCGCAGGTGCGGGAGCCGACCACCAGAAAAAAAGCATCCTGAATCTTGCGGTGGAGCCAGATGATGCCGGTCAGTCCGCAAAACACCTCGCGTTGACCGCGTTCACGCAGTATTGGTAAGTCGCTACAGCCTGGTGCAGCGTGCACTGGGTGAAGTGGGATGACCTGGTTCATGCGCTGACCTCCTGTAGGGAGAGGGAAGCGACCTGCTCGGATTGATGTTGAAGGCGCGCAGCACGCAGCTTCAATAGAAACTGTGCCGCGTTGACAACGTAAGTGGCGTAGGCGGCAAGTGCCAGGTACATCTGCTGCTGCACCGAGAGCGTTTGTGTGAACAGCGCCACCAAGTAGGCGGTGTGCAGAGCCAGCACCAGCATGCTGAAGACGTCCTCCCAGTAGAAGGCGGGTGCAAACAGGTAGCGACCAAAAACCGCCTTCTCCCAAATGCAGCCAGTCACCATGATGGTGTACAGCGCAATGGTCTTGACGACCACCGAACTTGTGGCTGCCAATTCGCCTTGTCCAGTGACCAGAAAGCGCAGGACCAGCACAAGGCTTACGGCGAAGATCAGGAACTGTACCGGTGCCAACACCCCCTGTACCAGTGTCCACATGCTGGTGTCTCGACGCGCCCGCTCTTCCGGGGTGTACAGCCCAGGGCGTTGGCCTCGGTGTGCGGTGTGTCCTGCAGTCGCAGCGGCCTTTACAAAGCGTTGTGGTGTGGGCATGAATTGGACTCTAGAGGTCCAAGTCAAAAGTGTCAACTAAAAATGACGTAAATAAGATTTGACAGCTTTAGGGGTTTCCTCCATGCTTCGATTAAAGCTTTGACACGGTATTGCGCGCAGGGTAAAAACATGACTGAGGGATCGCATGGCCGCATCGACCTTCCATCACAGCACCCCGGCCACGATAAGTTTGGTACCACGTACCTGCCAGGGACTAACCCCCCCGTGCCTTGACGCGCAAGCCGACACAAGAAGTTTCCTGAGGAGACGAGCATGGGCATGGACAGAACAAGCCACTTCACCGCAAGGGCAGAGACGATTGATCGTGACCGGTGGGCCCCGCCGATGTCAGATATACCAGACCAGTGTTCGCCCCAAAAATTGACACCCGTTCAGCAGTACGCAGCGAACGGGCTGACATGGCTGATGCGGACCATCGAAAATGAAATCATCCCTCGGTTGATGCTGGCCCACCAGGCGGGGCCAGTGATCGAGGACGTCTGCGCCGATCCAGACGCGACGCCGGGGCCGCATGAAGTGGCCGATTTGGCTCGGCTCGCACTCGACCAGGACGCCAGCGCGTCTGCGGCCTACGTCGAGTCGATCCGCGTCCGGGGCGTGGCGCTGGAGGTGATTTATGTAGAGTTGTTGGCGCCGACGGCGCGCCGGCTCGGCGAGTTGTGGGAGGCCGATCTGTGCGACTTCACGCAAGTCACCATAGGCCTGTGGCGTTTGCAGCAAGTCATGTACGACCTCAGTCCCTTGTTTCAGCGCGACGCACAGCGCAGCGAGGTACGGCGCAAAGGCATGTTGGTGCCTGCGCCCGGCTCACAGCACACCTTGGGTGTTTTCATGGTGGCGGAATTCTTCCGAAAAGCGGGTTGGGACATTTGGGGTGAACCTCGTGCGACGGTGTCTGGGCTGCTGGAGGCGGTGCGCAAGGATTGGTTTGATGTGGTCGGGTTTTCCCTGGGAGCCGAACATCAGATTCCCGAATTGGTGTCAACCATTGCCGCTGTCCGACGTGCTTCACGCAACCCGTCGGTTGGTATCATGGTGGGTGGGCCTTTGGTAGTGGCTCACCCTGAGTTTTTACAGGACATCGGTGCCGACATCTCAGCTGAAACGGCCGAAGAGGCGGTTGAAGAAGCCGAGTATTTCATCGCCAGTTTGGCAAAACGATGTTGAATGGCCGGTGAAATCTGCCACTGTTTGACAGGCGTTCGAGATCAGCCCAACCTGATGGTGGGTCCAAGGAGTTTGTGTTTGTGAAGCAATTTGAGGCGCCTGCGAAATCCCTGGGTGGGTTTGACGCTGAAACAGCAGCTTCCCTGATCTCAGCGGCGGCCGACGTGGCCTTGGTGGTCGACGGCGATGGCGTGATCTGCGACGTTTCCATTGGCAACGAAGACCTCGATCTCGAGGGGTGCAGTCAGTGGATCGGCCGTCGATGGACGGACACCGTGACGCCCGAAAGCCGGCCCAAGGTCAACGCACTGTTGCAAGACGCCGTTGGCAAGTCCGGCCGGCGGTGGCGCCACATCAACTACCCTTCTGCCCAAGGGCCTGACATTCCCCTGATGTATTCCGCGATCAAGGTCGGGGACCAAGGCCGTGTGGTGGCAATGGGTCGTGATTTGCGCAGTTTGGCCACGCTGCAGCAGCGGCTGGTGGATGCGCAACAGTCGATGGAGCAGGACTACCTGCGCCTACGGCACATGGAGACGCGTTACCGGTTGCTGTTTGAGATGGTGTCGGACCCGGTGTTGATCGTGGACGGTGCTTCTCAAAAAATCCTTGAGATCAATCCCTCCGCCGCCAAGTTGGTCGGTGAAACAGCACGAAAAATGGTGGGGCGCAGTTTGGGCGAGTGTTTTACCGACGCCAGCCGTATCGACGTCTCTACCCTGCTGTCTGGCGTGTTGCTTGCTGGGCGCGTGGACGAGATCAGCGCGACCTTGGCTGCCGATGGTCAGACCGTCAAGATGTCAGCCTCCATGTTCCGTCAGGAGTCTGGCAACTTGCTGCTGGTGCACCTCCATGCCCGTCAAGCCGCGGCTTTGGACGCTTCCATCAGCAGTTCGGCGCTGCTTTCAGCGCTCGAATTGGCCCCCGATGGTTTTGTGGTGTCCGACATGGACGGTCGCATCATTACCGCCAACCAGACCTTTCTGGAAATGGCCCAGATGCCTCGGCTTGACCTGGTGGTTGGTCAGCCCCTGGATCAGTGGCTCGGACGGTCTGGCGTTGACATGAGTGTGCTCGTGGCGAATTTGAAACAGCGCGGGACGGTGAGGCAATTTGCGAGCTCGGTGCGTGGTCTCAATGGTGCGAGCACAGAGGTGGAAGTCTCTGGTGTCGCGGTCACCCACACCGAGCAGCCGTGCATGGGTTTCGCGATTCGGGACATCGGACGTCGGCTCCGTCCCGAATCGAAGTCCCAGAAAGAGCTGCCCCGTTCGGCGGCGCAACTGACCGAACTCGTGGGCCGGGTGCCGTTGAAGGACATCGTCAGCGAAACCACCGACATGATCGAACGGCTGTGCATTGAAGCCGCGCTGGAACTGACCCGGGACAACCGCGCTTCCGCATCCGAGATGCTGGGTTTGTCGCGCCAAAGCCTGTATGTGAAGTTGAGGCGCTTCGGTCTTGGCGATCTCGGCCCCGACGTCGACAAGCAGTAGCCATGGTGCGGCCTCCACGCGGGCTCAAGGCCGGGTCTCACTGTCGGATAAGTGTAAATTTGTATTGACAGTCTAAGTGTCAGATGCAATATTGCACGAATGGCACTTCCCCAAATCTCTGCGGTTGCAGAGCTGTTCAAGCCAATCACGTGGTTTCCGCCCATGTGGGCCTTTTCCTGTGGTGTGGTGGCTTCGGGGGAGCCATGGGCAGAACGTTGGCCAACCATCGTGGTGGGCGTGTTGCTGGCGGGCCCGCTGGTTTGCGCCACCAGCCAGGCGGTGAACGACTGGTTTGATCGGCATGTAGACGCCATCAACGAACCGCAACGCCCCATTCCATCGGGTCGCATACCTGGCCAGTGGGGTTTGGCCATTGCCATCGGGTGGACGCTGTTGTCTCTGCTCGTCGCCAACACGCTCGGGGTTTGGGGCTTTGGCGCAGCAGCAATGGGCTTGCTGTTGGCCTGGGCTTACAGTGCACCTCCCTTGCGACTCAAGCGCAACGGCTGGTGGGGCAATGCCGCTTGTGGGGTGTCCTACGAAGGCTTGGCCTGGAGCACCGGCGCCGCCGTCATGGCGGGAGGAGCATTGCCAGGCAACCGCTCGTTGCTGATGGCGGCGCTCTACAGTTGGGGTGCCCACGGCATCATGACCCTGAACGATTTCAAGGCGATCAATGGTGATCGGCAAATGGGTATCGGCTCCCTGCCAGTCCGGCTCGGTGTGCGGTCAGCGGCTCGTACTGCCTGCTGGATGATGGCCTTGCCCCAGGTGGCGGTGATGTTGTTGTTGATTGTCTGGGGCGCACCGATGCACGCGCTGGGCATTGGTGTTTTGCTTTTCTTCCAGGTCTGGCTGATGGACCATTTCACCGATGAGCCTGTGGCCCGTGCGCTGTTGTACAGCGGTTTTGGCGTGCCCCTGTTTGTCGCTGGCATGATGGTCAGCGCTTTCGCGTTGCGCTCTGTGGGGAGCGTTTCGCCATGAGCGCGCAGCACCACCTCGGCTGGGCCGGTATCGTCCGTTTAGGGTTGGTGCAAGCCGCTTTGGGCGCTGTGGTGGTGTTGACCACCTCCACGCTGAACCGTGTGATGGTGGTGGAGCTGGCGCTGCCAGCGCTGCTGCCAGGCATTTTGGTGGCGCTGCACTACCTCGTTCAGGTGGTGCGCCCGCGCATGGGTTTTGGCTCCGACGTTGGCGGGCGCCGCACGCCGTGGATTGTTGGTGGGGTGGCGGTACTCGCCACAGGCGGCGTGGGCGCTGCGATGGCCACCGCGTTGATGGCCAGCCGACCGACGCTGGGCATTGCTCTGGCGGTGTTGGCCTTCATGCTGATTGGCATTGGCGTCAGCGCCGCCGGCACGGCCCTGCTGACCCTGTTGGCAAAACGCGTCGAACCCAGCCGCCGAGCTGCGGCCGCCACCATCGTCTGGTTGATGATGATCGCCGGTTTTGCCATCACAGCCGGCATCGCTGGCAAGCTGCTTGATCCTTTTACACCCGAGCGCCTGGTTCAAGTCACCGCGGTTGTGTCGGCGCTTGCGTTTTGCGTCACCTTGCTTGCCTTACTCGGGCTGGAGGGCCGCAGCCCAGCGGCCCGTAGCGATGCCGAGGCTGCACCTAAGCCGGGCTTTCGAGAAGCGTTGGCACAGGTTTGGTCTGAGCCTGCGGCCCGGCAGTTCACCGTCTTTGTCTTCGTGTCCATGCTGGCCTACAGCTCGCAAGACCTGATTCTCGAGCCCTTTGCCGGCGAGGTGTTTGGCTTCACGCCGGGGCAGTCCACCGCGCTGTCGGGCGTGCAGCATGGTGGCGTTTTGGCCGGGATGCTGCTGATGGCTTTCATGGGTACGGTGTT
>CAZANT010000177.1:0-5530 GCA_964486575.1 uncultured Burkholderiaceae bacterium
CGCCCACCCGGGTGCGGCGCACCAAGTGCTCGGACACACCGCCCGCACCCATGGCCTTCACGGTGATCTGGATGCGTCGGCCACGGGTGGGGGCCGAGCTGATGGAATAAGTGCGGGTGCGCAGTACGCCGTCAATGGCCAGACTGACCTGTACATGCTGGCCCGCGCGGTGCCGGTGCCATCCCCGGCCCAGCTTGAGCACCAGGGTGCGGGCGTTGGCCGTTTCCATGCGCACCTGCTCCACCCGCGCCTGTATCCGGTCACCGGACCACAGCGGGTTGATCAAGGCTAGGAAATGTCCGGGGGCAAGCGGCCAGGTGAACGCGTCGGCCCACCCGGCGCGGGGCGTGTTGGTGGTGAGCGGGACAACAGCGTTCATGCGGGGTGGTTGTGTGTCGGGTTCAGGCGGCCGGTACCAGGGTTTCGCTGCGCGGGGCGGCGGGCTTGACCCAATTGCCACCGTGAGCAGCGGCCTGCGCGGCGGGTGACTGGTTCAGGTAGGCCAAAGCCTGTTCGGTCGAGCCCTCGTGGCCTGGAGAATACCCCGGTTTGAAAAAGCGCAATGCAGACTTCACTGTGTCCCACAGCGAGGGCAAGCAGCCGCGTTGGGCTCCTTGGGACCAGGTGCGGAACAAACCGAGCGGCTTACCAGCATCGGGATCCTGTCGGTACATGAAACGTGCGCCGAGCGAGGTGGTGACCAGCAGCATCGGAATGACGCAGGCCATGTGGAAGCAACGGCCCAGGTAGCCGCCACCCAGGTGGCGGTAGATGTTGTATGCCACGGTGCGGTGCTCGACCTCTTCGGCACCGTGCCAGCGCAGCAGATCCAGCATCACTGGGTCGGTGCCTGCCTTGTCCAGGGCTGGGGCGTTGAGCACCCAATTGCCAAGGTAGCCAAAGAAGTGCTCCAGCGCGGCGATGATGCCCAGCCGCTGGCGCAGCCAGAAGCGCGATTGGCCGCCCCAAGGCAGCCCCCAGGGACGGTCGCCCAGCAACTTGGTCAGCGACCAGTCCAGTACCCGGGTGAACGGTGTGGTGTCGACCCCGTGGCGCTGGTAGTAGTGCTTGAGCACACCGCCGTGGGAGCGCGAATGCAGCGCTTCTTGGCGCAAAAATCCTTCGGCGTCGTCACGTAACTTGGGGTCCGTGATGAGGGGCAGTGCCTTGTTGTAGACGCGGCAAAACCACATCTCGCCAGCGGGAAACATCAGGTTCAGCGTGTTCATCACGTGGGTGCTGGCCGGATCGCCGGGAACCCACTGGATGGGGGTTTGGCTGAAGTCAAAACGCACGTGGCGCGGCAGGATGCGATGGTGGCCTTCGGTGTCGGTGCCGTGGTTCGGTTCGGTGTGGGTGAGGTTCATGACAAGGTCCTTTTGTCAGGGTCAACAGCTGTGACAGGTCGTTGGATGAAGGGAGTCAAATCATTTCGACGCGGGCGATGCGCCGCGACAGCCAGGGGAAAAATCGCCAAGTGAATCGCGCACCATGGGCTTCCATGCCCACCATCACCTGCGGCCGGTTCTTTTGGATGGCGCGCACCATGGCGTTGGCCACGGTTTCGGGCTGCAAGCCGCGCATCTTGTACAACTTGGTGGCCTTGGCCCGCTTGGCCGCCTGCACGTCGGCACTGACGCCCACATGTTCGGTCGCAGCCATGATGCCGGTCTCGGCAAAGCCGGGGCACACCGCGCTAACGCCAATGTGGTGTTGGGCGAATTCACCGCGCAGGCTCTCGCTGAGCATGAGTACCGCGGCCTTGGTGGTGGCGTAGGCCGGCATGCTGCGCGACGGTGAGAACGCCGCCGCCGAAGCGGTATTGACCATGTGGCCACCGCGCCCATTGGCAACCATCTGCTGGCCGAACAAGCGGGCGCCGTAAATCACGCTCCACAGGTTGATGGCCACGATGCGCTGCCAGGCCGGAATGTCGGTCTGCAACATGCCGCCAGCCATGCCAATGCCGGCGTTATTCACCACGATATCGGCACCGCCCCACTGCTGCTGCACGCGGTCGGCCAGCGCCTGCATCTCCTCAGCGCTGCCAACGTCCACCCGCTCGGCCACCGCGTCGCGGCCAATCAGCCTCACCAGCTCGGCGGTGCGAGATGCGGTCTCGGGGTTGATGTCCACCGCGACCACGTGGGCACCTTGATCAGCGAGCGCGAGCGCCGCACAGCGGCCGATGCCACTCCCGGCGCCAGTGACAACCGCCACCTGTCCGCTGAAGGGCAAACGAGGGCCTTTGAGCAAAGTGCGGCGCAATTGGCCCGGCATGGGCAAGCCGTCTGGCCGCTGGCCGTCGGCATGCAGACCGCCCTGGGTGAACTGGGCGAACTCGCGGACCATTTGCGCCATCAGCGCGGGTTTTTGCAACGGCAGCCAATGGCCACCGCGGACCTCGCGCCGCCAGTGCAAGGGCACCCAGCGGCCAAGGTCGTACGACAGGTGGGGGCTGACGTAGTTGTCACCCAACGTCACCAACGTCTGCACCGGCGCGTGGGCCACCCTTGCCTGCGGCTTGAACAAGCGGCCAATGAAGTTGGCGCGATACAGCAGCACACCATTCACCCCATCGCGGGTTTGGGTGGCGTTGGGTTGGGCGTGCGTACCTTCCAGGCGGCGCAGAATGGCTGGCCAGGCTTTGCCCAAGCCCATGCGCCACAGCAGCGCGGGCAACACCGGCAGGTGGAAAAAGTAGATGTACCAGGAGCGCACCAATTGCAACAGCGTGGCTTTCAGGTTGGCCAGCGATGGTCGACCCAGACGCGACCGCATCCAATGGCCGACGTGGTCCAGACAAGGGCCCGCGCAATTGGTGAACGAGGCGATGCGCCCGGCGAGGCGGGCGTCGCTGACGGACTCCCAGCTTTGGATCGAACCCCAGTCGTGGGCGACCAGGTGCACCGGCGCGTGGGGGCTGACGTGGTTGATCACCGCTTCAAAGTCTTTGGACAGGTACTCCAAGCGATAGCCTGCCGTGCCCCTGGGGGCGGTGGATTCACCCGCGCCACGCACGTCGTATGCCACCACGTGGAAGTCTTGCGCCAGGTCGGCCGCCACCGCATGCCAGACCTCGCTGTTGTCGGGGTAGCCGTGCACCAGCACCACGGTGGGCCGGTCGGCAGCGCCCCAGACCTTGCAAGCGAGTTGGATGCCGTCGTCGGTGGTCACCGTGAAGCGGCGGTCCGGCAGACGGCCCGAGGCCGCCGGTGTGGTGGCGGCTTCGGCCGCCGGTGCAAATTGAAGGGCGGTGCGCATGGTTCAGGCCGCCATCAGTTCGGGTTGGACCAGCAAAGACCGCACCGGCTGGACGGCCTGCCGGGCGTTCCAGCGGCGCACGTGGGGCAAGTCATTGTCCAACCAAAAAGCGTCGGTCTCGGTAATGACGAGCAGCTCTTCAAATTTGGCTCCCACGCCACGGAAACCAAGGTGGGGCTCGACCGCCCACAGACCGGGGGTGGGCGCGTGATCGGACTTCTCGGAACTGTTCCACAGCGGCGACCAACCCTCTTTTTTTCCGGCGCGGGACTGTTCAATCAGATTGAGCGTGCTGTTCAGGCCGAAACGGGCCACGCTGCGCGGTGTGGCTGGCTGGTCCAGCTTGGCTACACGGTGGGCCAACACCTTGAATGGGTAAGCCTTGTGGCGCGGCTCCACCCCTTGGCGCAGGCACAGCGCATCTACCGCGCGGGCCACCTCGGCCAGGGTGTGGCGGCGCTGCACGAGATCAACGATGAGTTCGCGGTGGGCGATCAGGTCGTCCTGCAGGCGGTCCAGGGTGGGGTTGTGACCAATGACGCCGGCAAACCCCACGTCGGCCAGCGCACCATCCATGACCGGTGCCACGTCCAGGATGAAGGGCATGTTTTCTTCCAACCGGCGACTGCTGGGGAAGAAATTGAGGCTGAAACCCGCCATGTGGGTGAGGCCGGAGAAGCCCTGGAACGCGGTGCGGTCGCCAAACCAGGCGAAGGGTTTGTGCAGCCAGTCGTTCACGCCATGGGCGCGCAACCAGTCCAGCATCATCGCGGCGGCTTGCTTTTCGGTCATGCCCACCCGCAACTCCGCCGCGACTGACTCGACGCAGCGGTAAGCGAGCTGTTGAACCGCCCGGAACTGGGCCAACTCTTCGGTGCCGATGTGGCGGACCACACTGTTGTTTATCATGAAAGCCCCTTGAAGAATGGGCAATTTACAGTACCCATTATGACTGTGACATTGTTCAATGGCAAGATTGTGCATCCCAAACTCAGACTGTCTTTCAGGGTTTTCCATAACTTCGCTTCAGTTGCCCGGCAACGCGGACCAACCCACTGGGAACGGACGGAAATCCCCGCTGGCAGCATAATTCCGTGCGGATCTAAGCTCCAATCACGCCATCCACCCAATGTCTCCCCCCTCCAACCCACCGCCGTCCGACGCCCGCGAACAACTTGAGGCGATGGAATACACCATCGACGAACTCGCGCGGGCGGCCGACACCACGGTACGCAATGTGCGCGCCTACCAAGACCGTGGCCTGATGGATCCGCCCGAGCGTCGTGGTCGGGTCGGCATCTACACTCAGGCCCACCTGGGGCGGCTGAAACTGATCAGCCACTTGCTGGGGCGCGGCTACACGCTGGCCAATGTGCAGGAATTGCTGCGGGCACTGGTGGACGGCCAGGAGTTGCGCGCCATCCTCGGACTGGAAAAGGCCATCAACAGTCCCTGGAGCACTGAAAAGCCGCAGCACTACTCCTACTTGTCGCTGGTGCGTATGTTTGGTACCGCCATCAGCGTCGAAGCTTTGAATAAGGCCGTAGCGCTTGGCCTGCTGGAGGCCGATGGCCTTGGCTACAACTGCAAATCACCCCGCTTGCTGGAAGCTGGCGCGGCCTTCGCCAAGGCCGGATTCCCCCTGGGTGACGTGCTGCAAGTCATCGACATGGCTCGGCCCCTGCTACAGCAGGTGTCCGACAAATTGATCGGGCTGGCAGTGGGCGAATTGGACCGCTACGGCGACGGCAACCTGCCGCCCGCCGAAGACATGCCCCGGCTGGTGGAAACCATCTGGCACATCCGACCGTTGGCGATGGTGATGATCGAAACCGAGATGCGCCGCGCGCTGGAAATGTCCGCCAACAAATACCTGGGCGACAGGGTCGCCGCGATCATGGCGCACCGGCACGACACCCCCCAGCCGCTGCCCGGCACGCCACCGCCAGACGGGCCAAAGACCGAGTCACCAGCCCACTGACGTTCCTGCTGAAAGCCGTCCCTTCATCACCTTGCCCAGCGGACTTCAGGTCGCTTTTTTAATGCATATTGCACTCAAGCCTTAGTCCTAGAAGCGATCTCTGCTATCAAAATACGAGCGAGCACCAGCTTGTTTGTCCGTGGCAAGGTCTGGGTACCACGGGCGTCAACCAGCAGCAATTCGTTGTCGTCCTGCCCGAACGTGGCGGGACCGAGGTTGCCCACCAGCAGTGGCACGCCCTTGCGCTGGCGTTTGGCCTGGGCGTTGCTCAGCAAGTCCTGGCTC
>CAZANT010000178.1:0-465 GCA_964486575.1 uncultured Burkholderiaceae bacterium
TTGCCCAGCTTTACCCTGGTCGGCCTCGCTGACACCGAGGTCAAGGAGGCCCGCGAGCGGGTTCGCAGCGCCATACAGAACAGCGGTTTACGCTGGCCCCATGGCCAGCGCATCACCGTCAACCTCGCGCCCGCCGACCTGCCCAAGGACTCGGGTCGTTTTGACCTGCCGATTGCGCTCGGCATTTTGGCGGCGAGCGGGCAGGTGGATGGCGCTGCGCTGGCCGACTGGGAGTTTGCCGGCGAGCTCTCGCTGGGCGGTGAGTTGCGGGCGGTGCGCGGCGCGCTCGCCATGAGTCTAGCGCTCAGCCTGGGGCAGGCGCATGGCCGGCTGGTATTGCCCGTGGCCAGCGCGGCCGAGGCAGCGCTGGTGCCCGACACCGAGGTTTATGGCGCGCGGCATTTGCTGGACGTGGTGCAGCGTTTTGCGCCGCCCGGTGCGGCGCCTGACAATGCACCGCTGGCG
>CAZANT010000178.1:475-5510 GCA_964486575.1 uncultured Burkholderiaceae bacterium
GCGCAGGCTGGTCGCGGGCGGTGGCCAGCCCGCAGACAAACCGAGTGGCCTACCCGGATCTGGCCGACGTGAAAGGCCAGGCCTCTGCCAAGCGCGCGCTGGAAATCGCCGCCGCCGGGGGCCACAGCCTTCTGATGGTCGGCCCCCCGGGTTCGGGCAAGTCGATGTTGGCGCAGCGGTTTGCCGGCTTGCTGCCACCAATGACGCAGGCGGAAGCCCTGGAGAGCGCCGCCATTTCCAGCCTCGCTGGCCGCTTCACGCTGGCGCACTGGGCCGTGCGCCCGGTTGCTTCGCCGCACCACACGGCCAGCGCGGTGGCGTTGGTGGGGGGTGGCTCACCGCCCAAACCGGGAGAAATCTCGCTGGCCCACCAGGGGGTGCTGTTCCTGGACGAAATGCCTGAATTCGGGAAGTCAACGCTCGATTCGCTGCGCGAACCCTTGGAGACTGGCACCATCACCGTCTCCCGCGCCGCCCGCCGAGCCGACTTCCCGGCCCGCTTCCAGCTGATTGCCGCGATGAACCCCTGCCCCTGTGGTTACCAAGGCAGTCCGCTCAGGGCCTGTCGCTGTACGCCCGACCAGGTACTGCGTTACCAAGGGCGGCTCAGCGGCCCGCTGCTGGATCGCATCGACCTTCATGTAGACGTGCCCGCCGTTCACCCCGACGAACTGCTGCACGCGCCCACTGGCGAGCCGAGTGCGGCGGTGCAGGCGCGGGTGGTGGCGGCACGGCAACGCGCACAAAGCCGGCAGGGTTGCACCAACCAGGCCCTGCAGGGCCAGCAAATTGACACCCATGCCGCCATGGACGAGGCTACCCGCCAGTTTCTGCAGCAGGCCGCCAACCGCCTCGGCTGGTCGGCACGCAGCACGCACCGCACGCTGAAAGTGGCCCGCACCGTGGCCGATCTGGCTGGCGCCGATCGGCTCACCGTGGGGCACCTGGCGGAAGCCATTCAATACCGGCGCGCGCTACAGGCGCCGGTGTGACCACCCACTTGCAGACAGCGCGTTGACAGGTCAGCGCGATGTCTGCAGGTAGCCCGACTGCGGATAGGCATTGGGCGATGCCGGCACGGGTGCGTACACCGCGCCGTCGCTGCCGCGCAGGGCGTTACCGTCCACAGTCACGCGGGCGCCCAACACGGGGGCAGTCGCTTGCTCCAACGTGCGCACCGAGCCGTCTTCCATGCGCACACGCACCTGGTACACCACTTCCTTGTACATGTTCTTCTCCACCGCGTTGCCGGCGTAACCGCCGCCCAGCGCGCCCAGCACCGTGGCGGCGGCGCGACCGTTGCCTTTGCCAACCTGATTGCCGACGATGGCGCCCAGCACACCGCCCGCAACCACGCCGACGCCGCTGCCCTGACCGGCACGCTGCACCGGGGTGACGGATTCCACCTCACCGCAGTTGGTGCACACCGCGCGCGGCGACGGCTGGCTCACGGGGTAGCTGGACGCGCCGTTGTAGGCCTGCTGGCGTTCGGGTGTGCGATCGACGGCTGGGGCCTTGGGCACCACTTTCACTGCACTTTTAGGAGCGTCGTCAGCAGGTTTCACCTTGGCTAGCGGCTGTTTTTTCTCTGAAACTGCGGTGCCAGGCAGGCCAGGAGCGGCTTCCGCTGCCGTCTGAGCGGCCGGGTTGTCTGGCTGGCGGAACTGGGTGTAAGCCAAGGTCGCGCCGAGGGCCACGGTAACCGTGCCGAGGGCGGCCAAGGCGATCCACAAGGAACGGTTGGAAGTGGCGGGGGCAGCGTCACTGGCGATGGCGGTGCCTTGGTTAAGGGAAGTGTCCATGCGGTTCTCCTGGCGTTGATGGTTGGCCGGGCCCGCGTTGCCGGATGGCTGGGCTGGACCCGTCTGCCTATTCAACGCCTGCCGCGTGGGCGGCGTTCACCGGCTTCGGTATCGGGCCGGTGATGTCTGTAACCAGCGGTAAACATTGCCCCCGGGGGCACCGAATCAGAGGTTGGGTGCCAGCAAGCGCGCCAAGGCCTGCACCTCGGCCCCTTTGCGCCGGGCCAAGTCGTGCAACTGGTCGTCGCCGATCTTGCCGACATTGAAGTAGGCACTTTCCGGGTGACCGATGTAGAAGCCACTGACGCTGGCGGCCGGCGTCATGGCCAGGCTGTCGGTCAGCCCCATGCCGATATCGTCACACTGCAGCAGCTGGAACATCTCGCGCTTGACCGAGTGGTCCGGGCAGGCGGGGTAACCCGGCGCGGGGCGGATGCCCTGGTATTGCTCCGCAATCAGAGCCTCGTTGCTCAGGGCCTCGCCAGCGGCGTAGCCCCACAGGTCGGTGCGCACACGGTGGTGCAGGCATTCGGCAAACGCCTCGGCCAGCCGGTCGGCCAGCGCCTTGAGCATGATGGCGGAGTAGTCGTCGTGGTCGTCAAGGAAATACTTTTCCTTCCTCTCTGAACCAATGCCGGTGGTGACCGCGAACATGCCGGCATAGTCGGGTGTGCCTACCGGCGCGACAAAGTCGGCCAGGCAGCGGCTGGGCCGCAGCACGCCGTCAATCACCTGCTTTTCGGTCTGCTGGCGCAGGCCATGCCAAGTGAGCGCCACCTCGCTGCGGCTGTCGTCGGTGTAGAAGGCGATGTCGTCGTCGTTGACCTGGTTGGCCGGGTAGAGCGCGACGATGGCGTTGGCCGTCAACCAGCGGCCTTCGATCAGGCGCTTGAGCATGCGCTGGCCGTCGCTCATCACCCGCACCGCTTCGGCGCCAACGATCTCGTCTTTCAGGATGTCGGGAAATTTGCCTGCCAGGTCCCAGGTCTGGAAGAAGGGCGCCCAATCGATGTACTTAGCGAGTTCGGCCAGATCGAAGTTCTTGAACACGCGGCGGCCAAAGAACTTGGGCTTCACCGGGGCGTAGCCGGCCCAATCGATGGGGGTTTTGTTGGCGCGCGCCTTGGCCAGGGGCCAGATTGGCGTTTGTTTCTTGTTGGCGTGTTGGGTACGGACCTTGTCGTAATCGGTGTTGAGGTCGGCGATGTACTGGCTGGCCTGTTCGCTCAGCAGGCTTTGCGCCACGCTCACGCTGCGCGACGCGTCAGGCACGTAGACCACCGGGCCTTCGTAGTGCGGCGCGATCTTGACCGCCGTGTGCACCCGGCTGGTGGTGGCACCGCCGATCAGCAGCGGGATTTTTTTGATGCGGAAGTGGTCGTCCTTCTGCATTTCGCCAGCGACGTACTGCATCTCTTCCAACGATGGCGTGATGAGGCCGGAGAGCCCCACAATGTCTGCACCCTCGACCTTGGCGCGCGCCAGGATCTCGTGGCAGGGCACCATCACGCCCATATTCACCACTTCGAAGTTGTTGCACTGGAGCACCACGGTGACGATGTTCTTGCCGATGTCGTGCACGTCGCCCTTGACGGTGGCGATGACGATCTTGCCCTTGGGCTTGACGTCGCCGCCAGCGGCTTCCATCAGGAGTTTTTCGGCCTCAATGTAGGGCAGCAAATGCGCCACCGCCTGCTTCATCACGCGGGCGCTTTTCACCACCTGGGGCAGAAACATCTTGCCAGCGCCAAACAGGTCGCCGACCACGTTCATGCCGTCCATCAACGGCCCTTCGATCACGTGCAGCGGCCGACCGCCCTTGCCCAGGATGTCGCGGTAGGCCTCTTCCGTGTCGGACACGATGTGGTCGGTGATGCCGTGCACCAGCGCGTGAGAGAGGCGCTGGCCGACCGTGGTGCCCACCCGCCATTCGTTCTTTTTGCCGTCGTCTTTGGCCTCGCTTTTGGCGCTGTCGGCAATCTCCACCAGCCGCTCCCCCGCGTCGGGGCGGCGGTTCAACACCACGTCTTCGACCCGTTCGCGCAGGGCGGGCTCCAGGTCGTCGTACACCCCCACCATGCCGGCGTTGACGATGCCCATGTCCAGCCCCGCCTTGATGGCGTGGTACAGGAACACGGTGTGGATCGCCTCGCGCACCGGGTCGTTGCCGCGGAAGCTGAAGCTCACGTTGCTGACGCCGCCGCTCACCTTGGCGCCGGGCAGGTTCTGCTTGATCCAGCGCGTGGCCTCGATGAAGTCGACCGCGTAGTTGTTGTGCTCTTCGATGCCGGTGGCGATGGCGAAGATGTTGGGGTCAAAGATGATGTCTTCGGGCGGGAAATCCACCTCGTCCACCAGCACGCGGTAGGCGCGCTCACAGATCTCGATCTTGCGCTCGTAGGTGTCGGCCTGGCCCTGTTCGTCAAAGGCCATCACCACCGCGGCGGCGCCATAGCGCTTGACCAACGTGGCCTGGCGCTTGAACTCGGCCAGTCCTTCTTTCATGCTGATGGAGTTGACGATGCCTTTGCCCTGCACGCAACGCAGGCCTGCTTCGATCACCTCCCACTTTGAGGAATCGATCATGATGGGCACGCGCGCGATGTCGGGCTCGCTGGCGATCAGGTTCAGGAAGCGCACCATGGCGGCCTGGCTGTCCAGCATCGCCTCGTCCATGTTGATGTCGATCACCTGCGCGCCGTTTTCCACCTGTTGGCGGGCCACCGCGAGCGCTTGCTCGAAATCGCCATTCAGGATCATCCGCGCGAAGGCCTTGGACCCAGTGACGTTGGTGCGCTCGCCGATGTTGATGAACAGGCTGGACGAATCGATCGCCACCGGCTCCAGGCCGGACAGCAACATGGGGGGGGTTTGTGGAGTGGTCAAGCGCTCACCTTGTATGCAACACAGGTGAGCGTCGTTGGGAAAATCTCAGCGCCCAAGCCTGACGAAACTTCGGTTTCGCTGCAACGCTCCTTGGGGTAGCATCGATTTTAATCGATCCCACCTGCGCCCCATGATCTTCCCGTTTTTTGGCCGCGGTTCCCGCTTGACCGAAGCACAGCGCGACCGGCTGCAGGCGTTGGAAGGCTCTGAGAGCGCCGAGCTCGCGGCCGAGCTGTTGCGCGGCCCCACCGCCCTGATGCAACTCACCCTGGACGAGGCCCGCCAGGTGGTGGGGCATCGCCCTGCTACTGCGCGGCTTGGCAAATCGCGCCGAGAAACAGTGCGCG
>CAZANT010000179.1:0-5398 GCA_964486575.1 uncultured Burkholderiaceae bacterium
GGATGGGTGCTTCCGGCCGCCTTGTTTGCGATAGGCTGTAGGTATGGATTACCTCCTCGCGCTCGACCAGGGCACCACCAGCTCGCGGGCCATGCTGTTCAACCGGCACGGCCACGTGCTTGCGCAGGCGCAGCGGCCGTTTGCGCAACACTTCCCGCAGCCTGGCTGGGTAGAGCACGACGCGACCGAGATTTGGCAGTCGCAATTGGCGGTGGCGCAGGAATGTGTGCAAAAAGCACGTCAAGCCCAGATGAAGAAGGGCAGTTTAGCTATTGAAAAAATAGCAATTGGCATCGCCAACCAGCGCGAAACCACCGTGCTGTGGGATCGCCTGACCGGCCAGCCGCTGGCGCCGGCCATTGTGTGGCAAGACCGCCGCACCGCCGCCGTCTGCGACACGCTCCGCGACCAAGGCCATGCACCGCTGATCCAGCAAGCCACCGGCCTGCTGCCCGACGCCTACTTTTCTGCCACCAAGTTGCAGTGGCTGCTCGACCACACCCCGGGCGCCCGCGCCCGGGCGCAGCGTGGCGAGCTGGCCTTCGGTACGGTGGACAGCTGGCTGGTCTGGCACCTCACCGGCGGGCGGGTGCACGCCACCGATGCCAGCAACGCCTCGCGCACGTTGCTGTTCAACATCCACACCCTGGCCTGGGACGACCGCTTGTTGGCGCTCTTCAACATCCCGCGCAGCGTGTTACCGCAGGTGGTCGCCTCCAGCGGTGTGGTGGGTGAAACCGACGCCCGCTGGTTCGGCGCACCGTTGCCCATTACCGGCCTGGCAGGCGACCAGCAGGCCGCCACCTTTGGCCAAGGGTGTTTTGCGCCAGGCATGGCCAAGAACACCTACGGCACCGGCTGCTTCATGCTGATGAACACGGGCTCCGCCGCCGTACCCAGCCAGCATCAGTTGTTGACCACCGTGGCCTGGCTCGGGCCGCCCACCGCCGCGCACCGCGCCTGCTACGCGCTGGAAGGCAGTGTCTTCATGGGCGGCGCCACCGTGCAGTGGCTTCGCGACGGCCTGCAGCTCGTCCAGTCCGCCGACGAGGTGGAGGCGCTGGCCGCCAGCGTGCCCGACACCGGCGACGTCTACCTCGTGCCGGCCTTCACCGGCCTGGGCACGCCCTATTGGGACGGCCATGCCCGTGGCACCCTGGTGGGTCTGACACGCGGCACTGGCCGGGGCCACATCGCCCGGGCCGCGCTCGAGGCGGTCGCGCTGCAGACCGCCGACGTGTTCGACGCCATGGCGCGCGACGCCGCCATGCCGCTGCGCGAACTCCGGGTGGACGGTGGTGCCAGCCGCAACGACCTGCTGATGCAAATGCAGTCCGACTTTCTGGGCGTGCCAGTGGTGCGCCCCGGGGTGACCGAAACCACTGCGCTGGGCGCCGCGCGGCTGGCTGGTCTGGCTGTGGGCGTGTGGCCCAACATGACCGAGATGCTGGGTCAAGCGGTCACCACCGCCGACCGCCGCTTTGAGCCCCGTTTGCCCGACGCGCAGCGCGCCGCCAAGCTCGCCCGATGGCGCGAGGCCGTGGCCCGTTCACGCGGCTGGGCCCGTCCCCCCGCATGACCGGTCCGCTTCCGACCCGACGCTCCGAGCTGCTGGCCCGCCTCGCCGAGCCAGTGCACTACGACCTCGCGGTGGTCGGCGGCGGTGCCACGGGACTCGGTGTGGCGTTGGACGCAGCCGCCCGAGGCCTTCGGGTGCTGCTGCTGGAGTCGTACGACTTTGCCAAGGGAACCTCATCGCGGTCGACCAAGCTGGTGCATGGCGGTGTGCGTTACCTCGCGCAGGGCCACCTGCCACTGGTGCGCGAGGCGCTGCACGAGCGCACCACCCTGCTCCGCAACGCGCCCCACCTGGTGCACCCGCTGCCGTTTGTGATGCCCTGCTACCGCTGGTGGGAAAAGCCTTTCTACGGCACCGGCTTGGCGCTGTACGACGCTCTTGCCGGCCGCAGTGCTGCAGCGGTCGGCCTGGGCGGCACGGCCTGGCTGAGTCCGGCCGAAGTGCAAACCCGTTTGCCCACAGTGCAGGCCCTGGGCCTGACCGGCGGCATTCAGTACTGGGACGGCCAATTCGACGACGCCCGACTGGCCTTGGCCCTGGCCCGCACGGCGGCGGCACAGGGGGCCTTGGTGCTCAATTACTGTGCGGTGACCGCGTTGCATCACGTGGCAGGTCGCGTCTCGGGTCTGGTTTGCCGCGATGCGGAAACCGGGCAAACCTATCATGTGCAGGCGCGCTGCGTGGTCAATGCCACCGGCGTTTGGGTCGACGGTCTTCGGACCCGTGAGGGCTCTGCCACGCCCATGGTCAGCCCCAGCCAAGGTGTCCACTTGGTGCTGGATGCGTCGTTTTTGCCTGGGCAGCACGCCTTGTTGGTGCCCCGCACCCGCGACGGCCGGGTGCTGTTCGCGTTGCCCTGGCTCGGCCACACCGTGCTCGGTACCACCGACACGCCCCGGTCTGAACTGCAAGGCGAGTCGATTCCCCGCGAGCCGCAGGCGCTGGCACACGAAGTGGCGTTCATCCTGGCAGAGGCCGGCCGCTACCTGACACGGGCACCAGAGCGCAGCGATGTGAAAAGCGTCTGGGCTGGTCTGCGGCCCCTGGTCAAACCCGACGAATCCGCCCGGTCAGGGCAGACGCGCGCCATCAGCCGTGAACATGCAGTGAGCGTCAGCCCGAGCGGTTTGGTCACAGTGACTGGTGGGAAATGGACCACCTACCGTGCCATGGCAGAAGACGTCCTGGCCCATTGCATGGGCCACGGTCTGCTGCCCGAGCGCCCGGCGGGCCTAACGGTCGACCTGTCCCTGGTGGGGGCGACGGGGACCAATTTCGCCGCGCCCGGCCAGGGCGGTGGATTGGAAGCTTACGGCAGCGAAGCCAGCGCGGTGACTGCGCTGCCCGGTGCGGATCGCCCAGTCGGTGGTGGCCTCACGGAAGCCATGGTGCGTTTCGCGGTCCGCCACGAGTACGCCCGCACGGTGGAAGATGTACTGGCCCGGCGTGCGCGCTTGCTGTTCCTTGACGCTGCACAGGCCGCGAGGCTGGCACCTGCCGTGGCCGAGCTTCTGGCAGATGAAATTGGCCCCGGTTTCGATGAAGCGGAGGCGACTCGCACATTCCAGGCATTGGCCGCTGGTTACCGACTGTCATAAAAAAGAGACCTGCCACCGGCAGGAACTTCTGTGTGACGTAACGCTTGACGCGGGCTTCAGACTCTGCCATAATCGCAGGCTTCGCCGTAAAAAGGTGATGTATCTGCCCAGCAAAAGCGCTGCAAATGGTTTGCAACGTGGACGACGGGCCCAAGACTGACCGGTTGGCTTTCAAGCTCGCTGGTACAAGTTGGGAATATAGAAATGATCCAGACTGAATCCCGGCTAGAAGTGGCCGACAATACCGGCGCGAAATCCGTCCTGTGCATCAAGGTGCTCGGCGGCTCCAAGCGCCGTTATGCCAGCGTTGGCGACGTCATCAAGGTCAGCATCAAAGAAGCTGCGCCCCGTGGCCGCGTTAAAAAAGGCGAAATTTACAGTGCCGTGGTGGTGCGTACCGCCAAAGGCATCCGCCGTGCAGACGGCTCGCTGGTGAAATTCGACGGCAACGCCGCCGTCTTGCTTAACGCCAAGCTCGAGCCCATTGGCACCCGCATCTTCGGACCGGTGACGCGCGAATTGCGCACCGAGAAGTTCATGAAGATCGTGTCCCTGGCACCTGAAGTTCTGTAAGGACCTGTCATGAACAAGATTCGCAAAGGCGACGAAGTCATCGTCATCGCGGGGCGCGACAAAGGCAAGCGCGGCAAAGTGTCGCTGCGCGCCAGCGACTCCCATGTCGTGGTGGATGGCATCAATGTCGTGAAAAAACACGCCAAGCCCAACCCCATGAAGGGCATCACCGGGGGCATCGTTGAGAAGACCATGCCGATCCACCAGTCCAATGTGGCCATCTTCAATGCGGTGACCGGCAAAGCCGACCGCGTGGGCATCAAGTTGGCTGCTGACGGCAAGCGCATCCGCGTTTTCAAGTCCAGCGGCGAAGAAATCAAGACGGCCTGAAGGGCAGTAAATCATGGCACGACTCCAGCAAATCTACCGCGAAAAAATCGCGCCTGAACTGATTCAGAAGTTAAGCTACACCTCGCCCATGCAGGTGCCGCGCATCACCAAGATCACGCTCAACATGGGTGTGAGCGAGGCTGTTGCCGACAAGAAGGTCATGGACAACGCCGTCGGCGACATGACCAAGATCGCCGGGCAAAAGCCTGTGGTGACCAAAGCCAAGAAGGCCATTGCCGGTTTCAAGATCCGCGAAGACCTGCCCATCGGTTGCATGGTGACGTTGCGCGGCGTGAAGATGTACGAGTTCCTCGACCGCTTCGTGACCATCGCCCTGCCACGCGTGCGTGACTTCCGTGGTATCTCTGGCCGCGCTTTCGACGGCCGTGGCAACTACAACATCGGTGTCAAGGAACAGATCATTTTCCCTGAGATCGAGTACGACAAGGTGGATGCGCTGCGCGGTCTCAACATCAGCATCACCACCACGGCCAAGACCGACGAAGAGTGCAAGGCGCTCCTCACCGGCTTCCGTTTCCCGTTCAAGAACTGAGGTGCCGTGTGGCTAAAGCATCATTGATCCAGCGTGAAATCAAGCGCGACAAACTGGCTGCCAAATACGCCAAGAAGTACGCGGAACTGAAAGCGGCTTCCAACGACGCCAAGAAGAGCGACGACGAGCGCGCACTGGCCCGTCTCGGCCTGCAAAAGCTGCCGCGCAACGCCAACCCGACGCGCCAGCGCAACCGTTGTGCGATCACCGGTCGCCCCCGCGGCACATTCCGTCAGTTCGGCCTCGGCCGCGCCAAGATCCGCGAGATGGCCTTCGCAGGCGACATCCCCGGCGTCGTCAAGGCCAGTTGGTAAGCAGGCAGGAGATTTGATATGAGCATGAGTGATCCCATTGCCGATTTGCTGACCCGCATCCGCAACGCGCAAATGGTGGCCAAGGCCACCGTGTCGGTTCCGTCTTCGAAGGTGAAGGTGGCCATTGCGCAAGTGCTGAAGGACGAGGGTTACATCGACGGTTTCCAGGTCAAATCCGAAGCCGGTAAAGCCGACCTCGAAATCACCCTGAAGTACTACGCCGGTCGCCCGGTGATTGAGCGCATTGAGCGTGTCAGCCGCCCTGGTCTGCGTGTCTACAAAGGCAGTAACGCCATTCCCCAAGTCCAGAACGGCCTGGGCGTGGCCATTGTGACCACACCGCAGGGTGTGATGACCGACCGCAAGGCGCGCGCTACCGGTGTCGGTGGCGAAGTTCTGTGCTACGTGGCTTAAGCCCGGCGCCGAGGAGAAACTGAAATGTCCCGTGTTG
>CAZANT010000180.1:0-5393 GCA_964486575.1 uncultured Burkholderiaceae bacterium
AGCACCACCCCGTTGCCGATGTAGCACTTCACACCAGGGCGCATGATGCCGCTGGGGATCAGGTGCAACGCCGTCTTGTGGCCGTTGATGACCAGCGTGTGGCCCGCGTTGTGACCACCCTGGAACCGCACCACGCCCTGCGCGCTCTCGGTCAGCCAGTCGACCAGTTTGCCCTTGCCTTCGTCGCCCCACTGGGTACCGACCACGACCACGTTGCGGCCTGCGGCCTTGCCATTGCTTGTGTTCATCTCACCACTTTTCAAAATGCAATTCAGATTGACTTGACCAACCACTGGCCTGCGATGTGAACAAGTTCTCGGTCGCAATGGAACTCGTCTACTTCGCTTTCATGACCTGGCAATACACAGACCACGGTTTCGCCAGCCGCTCGCAGTGCGGCAATGGCGGCGCGCAGGTCGCCCCCCTCGCCCCAGGGCGCACGCACGGCGGCTTTCAATGGCCTGGCATCCACCACGTCGACCACCGTCTTCACGTCGAGGCTGAAACCGACCGCAGGTCGATTTCGGCCGAACACCGCGCCAACCTCGTCGTAGCGACCGCCGCGCACCAGTGCGTCACTGGCACCGGGTGCATAGACGGCAAAGCGGGCCCCGCTGTAGTAGGCGTAGCCGCGCAGGTCGGCCAGGTCAAAGGTCACCGGCGTGTCCTCTAGGTGGCTCGCTAACCACTTCAGATTTGATAGTGCTTGCGCCAGCAAAGGCGACGACCTGAGTGCCTTTTCGGCCTCGATCAGTACTTTTTCATCGCCGTAGAGTTGCACCAGTGCCAGCAGACTTTCCCGGGACGCTACTGGCAGCGACCGGGTCAATTCAACCAGCGCCGGGCTGTCTTTGGCTGCGAGGGCAGCGTGCAGTTCGGCCAATTGCGGCGGTGGCATGTCGGTACCGGCCAGCAGCGACTGCACGATGCGTGCATCGGCCATGTCGACGCTGATGCCATGAACCTGCGCGACTTTGAGCGAGTCGAGTGCCAGGAGAAGCACCTCGAGGTCTGCCTCCAGACCGGCGTGCCCATAGATCTCGGCGCCGTACTGCAGCGGCTCACGCGTGGCGTGGGGTTGGGCCGGTCGGGTGTGCAGTACCGGGCCGCAGTAGCACAAGCGGGTGACACCGCGCCGGTTCAGCAAATGCGCGTCGATGCGGGCCACCTGGGGAGTGGTGTCGGCACGCAGGCCCATCATGCGACCGGAAAGCTGGTCAACCAGCTTGAAGGTTTGCAGGTCGAGTGCCTCGCCGGTGCCAGTCAGCAGCGATTCAAGGTGCTCCAGCAGCGGTGGCATGACCAGTTCATAGCCATAGCCCCGCGCGGTATCCAGCAGATCCCGGCGTAGTTCTTCGATGTGCCGCGCGCCCGAAGGCAGCACGTCGGCGATGTGATCCGGCAGGACCCAAGCGGACATAGGTGATGGGAAACTGGTTAAATCGTGATTTTACCGGTCTTGGCGAACGGTAAATCGTGGCGACGTCGGTCCCGGTCTAGGACATCAACCAAGCCATCAGGCAGCCGACCGCGATGCTGCCCAGGCCCAGGAAGCGGATCTGACCATCTCGCAGTTGAAGGGCCTGCTGGAACAGGCGCCGCCAGGCGGCCGGCGAGACGAAGGGCAGCAGCCCCTCAAACACGAGCACCAAAGCCAACGCAGTCCAGAGAGTGTCGCTGTCGAACACGCGCCCGGCTAATTTACTTGCGCGGCGCTGGCGCTGGTGCGGCGGAACCGCGCATGGCCTTGAAAAACTCGGAGGACGGGTCCAGCACCATCACGTCGGCTTTGCGATTGAAGCTCGACTTGTAGGCTTCCATGCTGCGGTAGAACTGGGCGAACTGCGGGTCCCTTCCAAAGGCTTCGGCGTAGATCTTGGCGGCCTCACCATCGCCCTCACCCTTGATTTTTTGCGCGTCACGGTAGGCGTTGGCAATCGTCACCTCGCGCTGGCGGTCGGCGTCGGCGCGGATTTTTTCGCCCTCGGCCGCGCCGGTAGACCGCAACTCATTGGCCACGCGTTTGCGTTCGGCCTCCATCCGGCGGTAAACCGACTCGGTAATCGCGTCCACGTAGTCCACCCGGGTGATGCGAACGTCCACAACGTCCACGCCCCAGGGCTTTTCGCCGCGTACGACTTCGAGCACTTCCCGTTTCACATCGGCCATCAACGCTTCGCGCTTCTGCGACAGCAGGTCTTTCACGGTGCGCTTGTTGATCTCCTCCTGGAAAGCGTTTCGCACCACCCGGTTGAGTTGGTTGGCACCGGCGTTCTCGTCCAGACCCACGTTACGGATGTACTCCGAAGGGCCGGTGATGCGCCAGCGCACATACCAGTCGATCACCACACGCTGCTTCTCGGCGGTCAGCATCGGCTCGGCATCGGTGCTGTCGAGAGTCAAAAGGCGTTTGTCGATGTAGCTGACGTTCTGAAACGGTGGTGGCAACTTGAAGTTCAGACCCGGCTCGGTGATCACCTCCTTGATCTGACCGAGGGCATAGACCACACCAAACTGGCGCTGGTCGACTACAAAAAGCGTCGAGCTGAACAGCACGAGAGCCAGCAGCGCGGTGGAAATTAGAAAACCTATCTTGTTCATGGCGAATCCTGGGCGTGGCCGTGGCGTTAGCGCGTTTCCCGCTCGCGGGTGCGGGCGGTGTCGCGGCTGCGGGCATCGTTGCCAGCGGTGGTCGGTGGCGAAACCAGCGGGCTCGCCGGGACGCCGTTGGCGACCGGATCGGCGGCGGCAGCTTGTCCCGTTAGCTGCATGATCTTGTCAAGCGGCAGGTACAACAGGTTCGAACCCTGTCGTGACTCCACCAACACCTTGGTCACGTTGCCGTAGATTTGCTGCATGGTGTCGGTGTAAATCCGGTCGCGGGTGACCTGCGGCGCCTTCTGGTACTCGGTCAGAACGGAACGGAAGCGCTGCGCATCACCCTGAGCTTGCGCCACGATGCGCGCCTTGTAAGCCTCCGACTCTTCTTTCAGGCGGGAGGCCGAACCCACGGCACGTGGAATCACATCGTTGGCGTAGGCCTCTGCTTCGTTTTTGGCACGCTCGCGCTCCTGGCCGGCCTTCAGCACATCGTCGAACGCCGCCTGCACCTGCTCGGGCGGCCGTACGCCGCTTTGCTGCAGGTTGATGCCCACCACTTCCACGCCCACCTTGTAGCGGTCAAGGATGGTTTGCATCAGGGTCCGCACACGCGGGGCAATCTGGTCACGCTCTTCGGCCAGCGCCGAATCCATTCGCATCTTGCCAACCACCTCACGTACGGCCGTCTCGGCGGCCTGAACCACCGCACCGGCTGGGTCTTTGCTCTCAAAGAGGTAGGCCCGCGCGTCGCTCAGGCGGTACTGCACGGCAAATTTGATCTCAACGATGTTTTCATCTTCGGTCAGCATTGCCGACTCGCGCAGCCCTGTGGCTTTGATGATGGTGTCGCGGCCCACGTCGACAGAGCGGATTTGCGTTACCACCACCACCTCGTGACGCTGGATGGGGTAAGGCAGGCGCCAGTTGAAACCGGCCCCCACGGTGCTTTTGTACTTACCAAACTGCGTGATGACGGCCTGCTGGCCTTCTTGCACGATGAAGAAGCCGCTGCCCAGCCAAATCAGCGCCACCACGGCAGCCACAAGGCCGGCACCAATGCCAGCGCTCTTCATGTTGGGCTGGAAGTTGCCAGGACCGCCACCAAAGCCGCTGCCGTTGCCACCCCGACCGCCAACTTTGTTGCCGCCGAAGAGACCGCCGAGCTTGCGGTTGAAGTCACGCCAGAGTTCGTCCAGATCAGGTGGGCCGCCGTTCGGGCCAGGGCCGCGCGGGCCGCCACCTGCCGGTGGCTTTTCTTGGGCTGGCTTGTCAGCCTCGTTGGCGTTGTCTTCGCTGCGGCCCCAGCGGGGGTCGTTCAGGTTGAACATGCCCCGGACGCGGCTTGGCAGGCCCGCCCATCGCGGCAGCGTTGGTTTGAAATTCATGCGCAAGGTCTCTTTTTCAAATACACACCCGATTGTGCCCAATCAGGGCACAACATCCTGGAATTCAGGGTCATAAAACCCTTGCTGCTTCTCGGCGCCAGCGTCGACACCATCCTGAAGCACCTTGGCGGCGCTCAGGCTCAGTTGCTCGCGCAGGCCAGCAAGGCCCGCACCGCTGCGCGCACTGACAAAAAATCGCGGCACCGGCACACCGTCGAGCTCATACATGTCGTTCAGGTGGGGCGGCAGGCGCTCGGCCTCCAGCGCGTCGATCTTGTTGAAGACCAGCACCTGTGGCACATCGGCGGCACCGATGTCGGCCAGCACCCGTTGCACCTCGGCCATTTGCTCTGGGAAATTGGGGTTGGCAGCGTCCACCACATGCAGTAACAAATCGGCATCGGCCGCTTCCTGCAACGTGGCCTGGAACGCATCGACCAGACCGTGCGGCAGATCACGGATGAAACCCACTGTGTCCGACAGTGAAGCTTGGCGGCCCGCCTCACCCAGGTAGAGGTGGCGTGTGGTGGTGTCCAGCGTAGCGAACAACTGGTCGGCAGCGTAGGCACGGGCTTTGACCAACGTGTTAAACAGGGTGGATTTACCAGTGTTGGTGTATCCAACCAGGGAAATGTTGAAGGTGTCGCGCCGCTCGCGCTGGCGCCGCTGCGTCTGGCGCTGCCGCTTGACCTTGACCAACCGTTCCTTGGTTCGTTTGATCGAATCGCCAATCATCCGGCGATCAAGCTCGATCTGCTTTTCACCCGGGCCGCCGCGCACACCGGCACCGCCGGTCTGACGTTCCAAATGGGACCAACGCCGCACCAAGCGGGTAGAAAGGTACTGCAACCGGGCGAGTTCGACCTGCAGTTTGCCCTCGTGGCTGCGGGCGCGCTGGGCAAAAATCTCCAGAATCAGCAGCGTGCGGTCGTTCACCGCCATCCCGAGTTCACGCTCCAGGTTGCGCTGCTGTGCCGGGCTGAGCGCCTGGTCAAACAACACCTCTGTGGCGCCATACAGCAAGGCCAGTTGCTTGATCTCGTCGGCTTTTCCACTGCCGACAAACAACGCGGCGTCGGGTGCGCGCCGTTTGCATGTGATTGTCGCGACCGGGGCCATGCCGGCGGTTTGCGAAAGCAGCCCAAGCTCCTCCAGCTCCTTGTCGAAATGGGGCTGGCCCAAATCCACCCCGACCAAAACGGCCTTGGGCGCGCTGGGGTCCATCGCAGCCGCCAGGGCGACAGCTCGGGGTGTGGCGTGGGCCGGGGGATAGGCCGGTTGCTGCGGCGCAGGTGTGCTCAAGTGGCGGCAGCGTCGGCGTCGTCGGCCGCCTGGAAGTTCACAGCGCGACCTGGCACGATGGTCGAGATGGCGTGTTTGTAGACCATCTGGGTCACCGTGTTGCGC
>CAZANT010000181.1:0-5376 GCA_964486575.1 uncultured Burkholderiaceae bacterium
GACTGTTCCAGGTCGCTGTCGCGCACCGAGTACGGCAGATTGCCAACGTACAATTTTTTGCCCATGAAGGGACTCCTAATAAACACCAAAACAAAGCGATGGAGTCCCGAAAGCACAACAAACAAAAAACCGCTGTGGCGCGAAACTGACCGATCACCGAAACTGCGCTTCCCCCGAAAATCAGGATAGTCGCTTTTCCATTATGCGCCAATTCAGCGCGTCACGGAAAATACTTGCAACGGGTTTGAACATTTGTCAATAACACCCGCCAAACCCAATGGGCCAACCCGGGCTCAACGTCCCGGCGTGGCGTCGTCCTCGGCGTAGTTGCGCCATTGGCGCAACGCGTTGCGCATGGTCAGCACCTGGCGCTCGAACACTGGGCAGGTACGGCACGCGGCGAGGTGAAAGCGCAGCGCGACGCGGTCGGCCAGGGGCAACGGCCGGTCTTCCCGGGCGATCAGGAGGGCGGAAACTTCCTTGCAGGAACGGCGCAAATACATGGTCAATTTTTGGTGGACGACTGAAACCAGTTGAGCTCGAGGCATTCTCTGAGGCGCAAACGGGCACGGTGGAGCTGAACGTACAGATTTGTCGACGTGAGGTTCAACTCCTTACAAACATCGTCACATGACAGCTCCAGCCACTCGCGCATCAAGAATACGCGCCCCATGACAGGCGGCAGCTTTTCGGCGCAGGCCTCCAGCACCCGAAAAAACTGCTGTGAGTTGAGGTCCTGTTCCGGGTTGCCCCACGAAGCGGGTGGGGTGGCGAAGTGGCCGTTGCTTTGGAATGTCAGCGCGTCGAGCTCATCGCTGCCATCGTTGTCGTCGTTCGCGTCGATGCTCACCTCACGCTGGCGCTGGCGCAGGATGTCCAGCACCTTGTGCTTGAGAATGCCCACCAGCCAAGTTTTCAGCTGGGAGCGGTTGCCGAACGACTGCGGCTTGCTGAGCGCGGCCAGCAATGTCTCAGACACCGCATCTTCAGCCCACGCGTCGTTGCGGAGCTGCAGGCGCGCGAAGCGCAGCAGGTAGGTGCGGTGTTCGGCAAGCAGGTGTTCAATCGGCATGGCGGTGACTCTGTAAGAGGCGTGGATGGTAGCTGACCAAACCACATGCGCCTATTACAAATGATTTTGCTCGCCCTTGTGGCGTTCACTGCTCCCTTGGCCTCGGCCGAGGCGCAACCCGCCTTGTCCGGACGCACGCTGCAAGGCCAACCGTTCCAGCTTTCGGCGCTCCGCGGCAAGGTGGTGATGGTGGTGTTCTGGTCCACCGATTGCCCGGTTTGCCGGGACCGCATGGCCGAGTTACGGCAAAACTATGCGGGCTGGAAAGGCAAGCCGTTCGAGCTGGTCGCGGTCAGTGTCGACCGGCGCGTGCAAGATCTTGCCGATTACGACGCCATCACCAACACGCTGGTGCCCTTGCGGCAGCGCTTTGTGCAACTGTGGCAAGGCGAGCCGGGCTACGCCGACAATTTCCCCAAGCTGCCAGCAGCAAGCCCAGGCGCGGTCGAGGGCAGGCCGGTCTTGCCACTGACCTATGTTTTGAACAAGCAGGGCGCGTTGGTGGCGCAGTACAGCGGCCGGGTGCCGGCCGACGTGTGGGACCAGATATCGGATCTGTTGTAGCCCCGAGATGTGACCGCTCGCAACAAGCCTGTAAGAAGCCGCCCCGCCCCCAGACCAATCCACACAACCAAGGCCAAACACGGCGTTGGTTGCAACACCCACCCACCCGACTGTTTTAATCAGGAGCCTCCCATGAACCAACGTGCCATGATCATCGCCACCGCCACCGTGTTGTCCAGCCTGCTGGCCACCGCACCTGCCCTGGCCCAGACCAGCAGCAAGGAAAAATGCTACGGCATCGCCAAAGCCGGTCAAAACGACTGTGCCAACCTTGCCGGAACCCACTCGTGCGCTGGCCAGTCCAAGGTCGACAACGACAAAGGCGAGTGGAAGTACGTCGCCAAAGGCACCTGTGAATCGATGGGCGGCCTGACCGCTGACAAGGTTAAAAAAGGCTGATCGCCTTGGTTGAGCGCCCCGGATGCGCGTGCGCAACCGGGCGCTTTGTGGATGGCCACCAGCGGTGTGGCCATCCACAAGGGAACGCTCACACACGGTTCCTTCCCATGGCCGTCCACACCCGAGACCAGACTTCAGTGCCATCGCCGGTGGGCATCGGCTGGCGCCATCCACACTACGCCGAATTGCTGGAAAGTCAGCCCAAGCTCGACTTTCTCGAGGTGCATTCCGAAAACTACTTCGGTGCCGGTGGGGCGTCGCAGTCGGTTCTGTTGCAGGCGCGCGCCCATTACCCGGTGAGCCTGCACGGTGTTGGGTTGGCGCTGGGGTCGGCGCTCGGTGTGGACCCCTGGCACCTGGACCAGCTCGCTGCGTTGGTCGAGCGCGTGGAGCCCGTGCGGGTCAGTGACCACGCCTGTTTTGCACGCGCCGAGGTCAATGGCCGCGCGGTGCATGCCGCGGACCTGCTCCCGCTGCCTTATCGATCCGACGCGCTGGACGTCCTCTGTGACAATGTGCAGCGCGTGCAAGACCGTCTGAGGCGGCCGCTGTTGGTGGAGAACCTGTCGGCCTATGTGCGGTGGGCGGGCAACGAACTGGATGAAACCGAATTTCTGGCCACATTGGCCCTGCGCACCGGCTGCCAGTTGCTGGTGGACGTGAACAACATCTACGTCAACGCACTCAACGACGCCCTCGCTTCACCCGCAGGGTCCAACGTGGCGGGCCAGGCCCTGCGGCAGTGCCAAGCCTGGATCGATCGGCTGCCTCCGGCCGTGGTGGGCGAGATCCACCTCGCTGGCCACTGCCGCATGGACGACATCGTCATCGACGACCACGGCAGCAGGGTGTGTGCCGAGGTCTGGCAGTTGTACGAACATGCGCTGGCGCGTTTTGGTGCGGTGCCCACCCTTGTGGAGTGGGACACGGACCTGCCCCCGCTGGGCGTTTTGCTGGCTGAAGCGGCGCATGCCCGCGCGCTGCAACGCCATCCCATGGAAGCGGTGTCGCCATGAGCACCCCGCTGGCCCAAGAACAGAACGCACTGCTGGCAGCGATTGCGAGCTTCCGTATCGCTGATGCGATGCAGACCATGGCGTCGCTCACCATTTCATGGCCGCTCACCCAACGCGGCCTGCAGTGTTACCAGGCCAACGCGCTGGCCCTGGCCCGGCGGGCCTTGCCCGAGGCCTATCCGGTGCTGACGCAGATGCTGGGCGAGGAAAGTTTCCAAAACCTCGCGGCCGACTTCTGGCAAAAGCACCCACCCACCCGGGGCGACGTGGCGCAGTGGGGCGGCGAGCTGCCGGCGTTTGTGGCCGCTTCACCGCAATTGGCCGATACGCCTTACCTTGCCGACACGGCACGGGTCGAATGGGCGTTGCACAGCGTCGCCACCGCGGCCGACAGCACGCGGGACGTCGCGTCCTTTTCCGTGATGACGCAGGCCGATCCGGCCAGCTACACACTGCGTTGTGCCCAGCCGCTGCACTGCCTTGCAAGCCGCTGGCCGGTGGTGACGCTGATCGACGCGCATCGCATGGGACCCGCCGGGTTGGCCGAGTTGCCTGGTCGGCTGGACCGGCTGACTGCCGACGGGACCCGCGCTCAGACTGCGTTGGTCTGGCGCCACGGCCTGCGCCCCATGCTGAGGCTTGCCGCGCCGGGCGAAGCGAAATTTTTGTCGGAGTTGCAGCGCGGTGCCTCGCTGATTGACGCGCTCGCGGTCGCCGACCGATTCGACTTCAACGCCTGGTTACCCGACGCTGTCCAGACTTCACTGGTCACCGGCGTACGCCCCCTTCAACCCGACCCTGCCGTTTCAGGAGATACACCATGACCCTTTCATCCACTGTCATGAGCCCAGCCGCTGGCCAAACATCCGGTCCGTTGTCGCATTTGCGCGGCTTGTACAACGGCGCTGCCGCCCTGCTCGACCTGCTGCAGCCCCTGGCGCTGCTGGCGGCGCGCTTCTACGTGGCGCAGGTGTTCTTCCTCTCCGGCCTGACCAAGCTGCGCGACTGGGAAACCACTGTGGCACTGTTCACCGACGAGTACCAGGTGCCGCTGTTGTCGCCAGAGCTGGCCGCCTTGCTCGGGACCGGAGGAGAACTGGTGTTGCCGGTGCTGTTGCTCCTTGGGCTGGGAGGGCGCTTTGCAGCCCTGGGGCTGTTTGTGGTGAACGCGGTCGCGGTAATTGCCCTGACCGACATTCCCCCGGCGGCGTTGCAGCAGCACCAGTTCTGGGGCGTGTTGTTGCTAGGCGTCGCCGTGTTTGGCGCTGGCAAGCTGTCGCTGGATCGTTGGCTCAAGCTGCGCTGAGCGAAATCTCAGGCCAGATCGTCGTCGGGCGCGTTGACCACGCGCCGCACCACCTCGCCGCTGAATCCCCGGCTGGCCAGAAACCGCATCTGGCGTGCCCGGTCGGCAGCGTCGGTTGCGGACTCTCCGCCAAACTTTTTTTTCCAGACAGCACTGGCCCGTGCCAGCTCGGTGCTGGCCAGTGCCTTGACCGCACCGGCAATGGCTTCGCGGTCCAGTCCCTTGCGCTCCAACTCCTGCCGCACCCGGCCCGCGCCCAGCCGCGGCGCGCGGCGGTGCACGACACTTTCCACCACCCGCTGCTCGTTGATGAAGTCCTTGGCTTGCAGGTCGTCCAGCGCCTGTGCCAGCGTGCCCGGCACCTCCTCAAAGGCTGCAAGCTTGCGCTCCAGCTCGGCGCGCGAATGTTCGCGCCGAGCCAGCAGCCGCAAGGCGCGGCCTTTGAGGGAAGGTGTCGGGAGCGCCATCGTCAAAGCTATGCTGTTCGTAGCACTATCGCCAGACTTCACCGAGGCTAAGGGCCTGAGAAGTTTAAAAATCAGCTGCCTGCCGCTCAGGCGGCATCCTCGGCCAGCTCAGGCAGCACCGGAATGCCGAGCGAGGCGCGGACCTTGTTTTCAATCTCATGGGCCAGGCCCTTGTTCTCGCGCAGGAACTCGCGCGCATTGTCCCGACCCTGACCGATCTTCTCGCCGTTGTAGGCGTACCAGGCGCCCGATTTGTCGATGATCTTGGCCTCCACGCCCATGTCGATCACCTCCCCTTCACGGCTGATGCCCTGGCCAAACAAGATGTCGAACTCGGCCGTCTTGAACGGCGGTGCGACCTTGTTCTTCACCACCTTGACTTTGGTTTCATTGCCAATCGCCTCGTCACCTTTCTTGATGGTGCCGATGCGGCGGATGTCGATGCGCACCGACGCGTAGAACTTCAGCGCGTTGCCGCCGGTGGTGGTTTCGGGCGAGCCGAACATCACGCCGATCTTCATGCGGATCTGGTTGATGAAGATGACCATGGTG
>CAZANT010000182.1:0-5370 GCA_964486575.1 uncultured Burkholderiaceae bacterium
CCACCGGGGCTTTCAGCTCCAGCACCTCGGCCTGCAACAGCACCTGCTCCAGCAGGTCGTCAATGCCTTGACCGGTTTTGGCCGACACCGAGACAAACGGCGATTCACCACCGTATTCTTCTGGCACGACCTCTTCCACAACCAGTTCCTGCTTAACCCGCTCGGGGTTGGCATCGGGCTTGTCGATTTTGTTGACCGCCACCACGATCGGCACACCGGCCGCTTTCGCGTGCTTGATGGCTTCCTTGGTTTGCGGCATCACGCCGTCATCGGCCGCCACCACCAGAATCACGATGTCGGTGGCCTTGGCACCGCGGGCACGCATGGCGGTGAACGCCTCGTGACCGGGGGTGTCCAGGAAGGACACCATGCCGCGCGGCGTCTCCACGTGGTAGGCGCCGATGTGCTGGGTGATGCCTCCGGCTTCGCCCGACGCCACCTTGGCGCGGCGGATGTAGTCGAGCAGCGAGGTCTTGCCATGGTCCACGTGGCCCATGACGGTGACCACCGGCGCGCGTGGCAGGGCTTCGCCCTCGGCGGCTGCGACGTCCTGGTCGGTAAAAGCTTCTGGGTCGTCCAGTGCGGCCACGATCGCCTTGTGTCCCATTTCCTCCACCACGATCATCGCGGTGTCCTGGTCCAACGGCTGGTTGATGGTGACCATCTGGCCCAGCTTCATCAGGTGCTTGATGACTTCAGACGACTTGACCGCCATTTTGTGCGCCAGCTCGGCCACGGTGATGGTCTCTGGAACGTGCACTTCGATCACGCGCGCTTCCATCGGGGCGGCCACAGCCACGTCACTGCGGTCGTTGCGGTCGTTGCCACGGCGGCCACGCGGACCGCCGCGCCAGTTGCCCCGGCCGACGCCACCACTGGTGTCGCCACGGGTCTTGATTTCCTTCTTTTTGGCCGGATCGCCTGCCCAGCTGGACGACAGCTTGGCCGACTTGACCTCTTTGTTCGCATCACCAGGAGCAGCGGCAGTACCAGGCGCCGGCTTGGCCGCGCCCGCTGGCTTGTGCAGCGTGCCCTTCATGGCCGGCTTGTTCGGGTCGACCTTGACGACAGGCTTGACCTCTTCTGGCTTTTTGGCGGTCAACACCTTCTTGGGTGTGGACATCATGGTGCGGATAGCGGCGGCCTCGGCCTCGGCGCGACGGCGGCGGTCCTGCAAGTCGGCTGTGCGGGAGGCCTCGTCTTCGGCGCGGGCCTTCGATTCGGCTTCCGCTTTCAGGCGGGCTTCTTCCTTGGCTGCCGCTTCGGCAGCGGCGCGCTGCGCCTTGGCTTCCATCGCGCTCGCGTCGTTCATCGAGGCCTTGTCGGCCAGAGCTTCTTTTTTGGCGCGTTCGGCGGCTTCGTAGGCAGCCGCGCGTTCGGCAGCTTCGCGTTCACGGGCCTCGGTGCTCTCACGCTGGCGGCGCTTCTCGTTCAGGTCTTCTTCCTGGCGGCGCAGCAATTCGGCGTTGCGACGCGCCTCCTCCTCGCGGCGAGCCAGTTCGGCGTCGTCAATGCCAACAGGCACATGGACTGCGGGTGCGGGGGCCTCGGCCACCGGGGCAGGCGCAGACTCCAGTTCGTCGTCGCGCTTGATGAAGGTGCGCTTCTTGCGCACTTCCACTTGGATGGTGCGGGCGCGGCCGGTGGCATCGGCCTGTTTGATCTCGCTGGTGGACTTTTTCACCAGCGTGATCTTCTTGCGGTCTGCAGCCACGGTGCCGTGGCTGGCCTGCAGGTAACCCAGCAGACGTTGCTTGTCGGAGTCGTTCAGCGCATCATTGGCACTGGACTTGGCGACCCCTGCAGCCTTGAGCTGGTCAAGCAGGGTATCGGGCGATTTTTTGAGTTCAGCAGCGAACTCGGCGACGGTGGTACTGGGCATATCTGGCGTTCCTGGTGATGGCCTTCATGACCCAGACTCTTCGCCGGCTTCACTGGAGAACCAGTGCGCGCGGGCGGTCATGATCAGGGCGGTGGCCTCTTCCGCGGTCTGGCCGGTGATGTCGGTGAGTTCGTCCGTGGCCAGGTCGGCCAGGTCGTCACGGCTGTGAACGCCGGCCTCGGTCAGCTTCACGATGAGTTCCGGCGTCAAGCCCTCCACGTCGCGAAGCGCCTGGGAAACGGCTTCCACGCCCTCTTCCTTGGCGATTTCCATCGTCAGCAGCACGTCCTTGGCGCGGGCACGGAGTTCATTGACCGTGTCTTCGTCAAAGCTCTCAATTTCCAGCATTTCCTGGATCGGCACGTAGGCCACCTCCTCTAGGCTGGTGAAGCCCTCAGAGATCAGGATGTCGGCCACTTCTTCGTCCACGTCGAGTTTCTCGGTGAACAGGGCACGGATGGAGCCGGTCTCGTCAGCGTTTTTCTGGGCCGACTCGTTGGCGTCCATGATGTTGATCTTCCAGCCGGTGAGCTCGGAAGCGAGGCGCACGTTTTGGCCGCCACGGCCAATCGCGATCGCGAGGTTCTCCTCGTCCACCACCACGTCCATCGCGTGGCGCTCTTCGTCCACCACGATGGAGGAGACGTTGGCCGGGGCCAGGGCACCAATGACAAACTGTGCCGGGTCCTCGCTCCAGAGCACGATGTCTACGCGCTCGCCGGCCAGCTCGTTGGTCACGGAATTGACGCGGGTGCCTCGCACTCCGACGCAGGTGCCGATGGGGTCGACGCGCTTGTCGTGACTCAGCACCGCGATCTTGGCGCGGGAACCGGGGTCACGGGCACAGGACTTGATCTCCAGCAGACCCTGCTCAATCTCGGGCACCTCGTGCTTGAACAGCTCGATCATGTATTCGGGTGCGCTGCGCGACAGCAAAATTGGTGCGCCCCGCAAGGTCAGGTCCACCGACATGATCATCGCGCGAACACGGTCGCCGGTGCGCAAATTCTCCTTGGGAATCATTTCGCCGCGTTTCAGGCGCCCTTCAACCCGGCCGCTCTCGACGATCAGGTCGCCCTTGTCCAGGCGCTTGACCGTGCCAACGAAAATATTGTCCCCGCGTGACATGAACTCGTTGAGCAGCATTTCGCGCTCGGCGTCGCGGATTTTTTGCAGGATGACCTGCTTGGCGGCCATCGCGCCGATGCGACCGATCGGCACCGACTCAACGCCTTCTTCAATGTACTCACCCTCTTCCACATCGGCCACCCGCTCGCGGGCGTCCATCAGCAGCTCTTCGGCGTCGGGGTTCTGCAGGCCGGCGTCGTCTGGCACCACCAGCCAGCGGCGGAAGGTTTCGTACGCGCCGCTGTCGCGGTCGACCGCCACGCGAATGTCCACCTCACCGGCGTAAAGCTTTTTCGTGGCTTGCGCCAGCGCCGATTCCACGGCTGCGAACACCACGTCGCGTTCGACGCTCTTCTCGCGGGAGATGGCGTCCACCAACATCAACATTTCGCGATTCATGCCACTGCACTCCTGTCTAAATCTGCCAAGGGCTGGGGGTTGCCTGAAGCAATCCACCGAACCATGTTTGGGGTTGGGCCTGGCACAACACCAGGCTTGTTGTTGTGTGGCGTCATGACCCCGCCACCTGTTTGGGCCTGCGCCCCTTGAAATCCACAATCGGCGCCAGCCGGGCGTCGCGCACATCTTCCAGGGTGAAGCCCAGCGCACTCATAGGCACCGGCCCGCGCTTGCGACTCACTTTCTGGCCCGGCTTGACCACCGGGGCATCGCTCCAGACCAACTGCCAGCCGGTCTCGGTTTTTTCCAGCGTGCCGCGAAATTTCTTGCGGTTGGCGTTGACATAACCCGCTGGGGCCACGCTACCCGGCTCTACCCCACCAGCCAGCCCGGCCGCCGCGTTGGAGGCTGCCACGGCCGCACTGCCAATCGGCGCCTTCAGCGTGACGTCGACCACCTCGCCGACAAAACGCTCGTAGTCCTGGGCGTGCCGCAGCGGGCGGTCAATGCCGGGCGACGACACTTCCAAGCGCTGGTAGGCCACGCCATCCACCTCGAGCGCAAACTGCAGCTGCCGGGTGACTTTTTCACAGTCTTCCACCGTCACAAACTGCTCCACGCCAGGCACCCAAGGCACGTCGATGGTGATGCGCAGCAAGCCCCCGGCGGAGCGTTCCACCTCAATCAGGTCGTAGCCGAAGCCGGCCACGGTTTGCTCGACGATTTGCTGCAGCGCCACTGTCTGGATGAACCCCAAAATTGCGTAAAGAGCACGCAGTGTGAAAAACGATCGACCAAAAAAAACGGGCGGTAAATACCCGCCCGTTTGGTCGTGAAGTGCGCATTGTACTCGGGGGAGACCCTGAGATCAACCCCGTTACCGTGACGGCTCGCCGTTGGCTTGGTATTTATTGCGATGCAGGCAGCAAAAACTCGCGGCTGACGTGCATGCCGAGCTCGTTGACGCGGTCGAGGAACTGCGTTAGGAACGCGTGCAGCCCTGTGGCAAGGATCTCGTCAATGCGACCGTACTGCAGTTCGGCGCGCAGTTTGCCGGCCCGGCGCAGGGTCTCGCTGGTCGGCTCCCCCGCCACCATGGCCAGATTGCCGACCACTTCGTTCAGACTGGCGTGCAGTGAACGCGGCATGTCTGGCCGCAAAATCAGCAACTCCGCCACCCGCTCGGGCTTGATGACGTCGCGGTAGACCTTTCGGTAGATCTCGAAGCCGGAGACGCTGCGCAGGATCGCGCTCCAGTGGTAGAAATCGTATTCTTGGTCCCGCTCGCTCGCCGCACCGTAGAAATCACTCTGCAGCGCGTGGAACTTCACATCCACCAGCCGGGCGGTGTTGTCGGCCCGCTCAAGGAAGGTGCCGAGGCGCATGAAGTACAGCGCTTCGTCCATCAGCATGGTGCCCACCGTCACACCACGCGACAGGTGGGAGCGGAACTTGACCCACTCAAAAAACTGCGCTGGGTCGCTCTCAAACTCGCCGGAACGCAACATGCGGTTGAGCTCGAGCCAAGTCTGGTTTTGCGTTTCCCAGACTTCGGTGGTGAGCGTGCCACGCACGGCCCGGGCATTTTCGCGGGCCGCACGGAGGCAGGAAATGATGCTGGACGGATTGCTTTCGTCGCGCACCATGAACTCCATCACCTCAGACGATTTGAAGGTAGCGTGTTTGGAAGAGTAGGCAGGGATGAGTTCGCTGATGCTCAGCAGGCCTTTCCAGCCAAGCTCCGCCACGGCGGTGGATTGGGGCAACAAGGCAGTCTGGTAGTTCACATCGAGCATGCGCGCGGTGTTCTCAGCGCGCTCGGTGTAACGGGACATCCAGAACAAATGGTCGGCGGTTCTTGACAGCATGTTCTTCTTTCTTTTTCTTCCAGTGCCCGTGCGTCAGACTTCCAGAATCCAGGTGTCTTTGGTGCCACCACCCTGAGACGAGTTGACCACCAG
>CAZANT010000183.1:0-5360 GCA_964486575.1 uncultured Burkholderiaceae bacterium
TGCGGCCCTGGCCGTCGGTCAGGCGGCCGTCGTCCAGCACCTGCAGCAGCACGTTAAACACGTCGGGATGGGCTTTCTCCACCTCATCCAACAACAACACGCTGTAGGGTTTGCGGCGCACTGCCTCTGTCAGGTAACCCCCTTCTTCGTAGCCCACATAGCCTGGGGGGGCGCCAATCAGCCGGGCCACCGAGTGCTTTTCCATGAACTCGCTCATGTCGATGCGGACCAGGTGGTCTTCGCTGTCAAACAAGAAACCCGCAAGTGCCTTGCACAGCTCGGTCTTGCCCACACCGGTGGGCCCCAAGAACAGGAACGAACCGGTCGGGCGGTTGGGGTCCGACAGGCCCGAGCGGGATCTGCGGATGGCGTTGGCTACCGCGCCGATGGCTTCGTCCTGCCCCACCACACGCTGGTGCAGCCTGGACTCCATCACCAGCAGCTTATCGCGCTCGCCCTGCATGAGCTTGGCCACCGGAATTCCGGTCGCGCGGGCCACCACCTCGGCGATTTCTTCCGCGCCCACCTGGGTACGCAGCAGTTTGGGTGCGCTGCCAGCGCCCTTCTGGTCCTCACTGTCTTGCGCCTGCTGGAGTCGTTTCTTCAACTCAGGCAACTTGCCGTACTGCAACTCGGCCACCTTGTTGAAGTCGCCCTTGCGCGTGAACTCATCGATCTGCACATTGATGCGGTCGATTTCCTCCAGCACGTCTTTGGAACCCAAGGCCTGGGCCTTCTCGCTCTGCCAGATTTCGTCCAGGTCAGAAATCTCTTTCTGCAGACGAACAATTTCTTCTTCGATCAGCGCAAAACGCTTCTGTGACGCCTCGTCTTTCTCGCGGCGCACCGCTTCCCGTTCGATCTGCAGTTGAATCAAGCGCCGGTCGAGCTTGTCCATGACTTCAGGCTTGGAGTCGAGTTCGATCTTGATTTTGGACGCGGCCTCGTCGATCAGGTCGATCGCTTTGTCGGGCAGGAACCGGTCGGTGATGTAACGGTGGCTCAGCTCGGCCGCCGCAACAATCGCCGGGTCGGTGATCTGCACGCCATGGTGCACCTCGTACTTCTCCTGCAGGCCGCGCAGGATGGCAATCGTCGCCTCTACAGTGGGCTCCCCCACCAAGATCTTCTGAAAGCGCCGTTCCAGCGCTGCGTCTTTCTCGATGTACTTGCGGTACTCGTCCAGGGTGGTCGCGCCCACGCAGTGCAACTCGCCGCGGGCCAATGCGGGTTTGAGCATGTTGCCGGCGTCCATTGCGCCCTCAGCCTTGCCGGCGCCCACCATGGTGTGCAGCTCGTCGATGAACACGATGGTTTGGCCCTCGTCCTTGGCCAGCTCGTTCAATACGCTCTTGAGGCGCTCCTCGAACTCGCCGCGGAACTTGGCACCGGCCAGCAGCGCCGCCATGTCCAGGCTCAATACGCGTTTGCCTTTCAGCGACTCTGGCACCTCACCGGCTACGATGCGCTGCGCCAGGCCTTCCACGATGGCGGTTTTGCCCACGCCAGGCTCACCGATCAGTACTGGGTTGTTCTTGGTTCGCCGTTGAAGCACCTGGATGGCACGGCGGATCTCGTCATCACGACCAATGACAGGGTCGAGCTTGCCAATGCGGGCGCGCTCAGTCAGGTCCAAGCAGTACTTCTTCAAGGCCTCTCGCTGGCCCTCGGCATTGGCGTTGTTGACGTTTTGCCCCCCACGCACCGCGTCAATGGCCGCTTCCAAAGGTTTTCGGCCCAGCCCATGTTCGCGTGCCAGATTGCCGATGTCGGACTTGTTGTCGGCCAAGGCCAGCAAGAACAGCTCCCCGGCCACGAACTGGTCTTTGCGTTTGATAGCTTCTTTCTCAGCCGCCTGCAGCAGGGTGACCAGATCGCGGCTCACCTGCACCTGTTCTTGCCCCTGCACCGTGGGCAACTTGTTCAGGACCGCTTCGGCAGCAGTTTCCAGCCCAGCCACATTGACGCCAGCGCGCTGCAGCAGTGCACGCGGGCCGTCCGGCTGGCGCAGCATCGCCAACAGCAGGTGCGGTGCCTCAATCAGCGCGTGGTCCATGCCCAGCGCCAAAGTTTGCGCCTCGCTCAGCGCTTCCTGAAATTTGGTGGTGAGTTTGTCCATTCGCATTGCAATTCTCCTGTTCAACCGTAACTGTGGCCATGACCAGCGAGTTCAAGCCCACTTGCTCAACCGACCGAAATGAAGCGGCCTAGAATGAACCCATGGACATCCATCAACTGTCAGTCACCTACATCAAGGAACAGGACCGCCTGCTGGTTCGCATCAATGCCACCACGGGGGAAGAGTTGCGCCTGTGGTTCACCCAGCGAATGACCCGCGGCCTGGTGCCCCACCTGCACAAAGTGGTGATGGCGCTGGATGCCAGCCACGCGGTGCTGGCCGACCAAAGCGAGGCCAGCAAACAGCTGTTGTCGGAGTTCAAGAAAGACGAAGTGCTGCAAAAAGCAGACTTCAAGACGCCTTACAAAGCCGCCGCTACCGCGTTGCCGCTTGGTGCAGAGCCGCTGCTGGTGACGGAGGTGCGGCTGACACCCCTCTCGGGCGGTAAGCTGCAAATTGCGTTCGACGAAAAGCTGGCCGACGTGGCCACCCCGCGTGGTTTCAAAATCGCGGTGGAGTCGCAGTTGATGCATGGCTTCATGTATCTGTTAGAAACAGCCATTGGCAACGCTGAGTGGCCGATCGCCATGCCCGCCGGGCTCGCCGCCAGCGCGCCCTCGGCCGGAGGTTTGGCCAGCGACACCGCCCGGCCAAAATACCTGAATTGACCGTCAGACGTTCTGTGCGACGATGCCCCAGCGCGCCAGTGCAGCGTCGTCACTGACCCGGGCGTCCACCCAGCGAGCGCCCTCCGGCGTGTCTTCTTTTTTCCAGAACGGGGCCTGGGTTTTCAGGTAGTCCATCAGAAACTCACAGGCCTTGAAGCTCTCGCCCCGGTGGGCTGAAGTCACAGCCACCAACACGATTTGGTCCAGTGGCTGCAGCAGCCCTACCCGGTGGATGACGCGGGCGCCGAAGATGTCAAAGCGGCGCAGCGCCTCGTCAATCATCGCTTCGATCGACTTCTCGGTCATGCCAGGGTAATGCTCGAGTTCCATGGTGCGAACATCGCTTCCTTCGTTGCGGTCACGCACGGTACCGATGAAACTGCAAACCGCACCGACCTGGCGGTTAGCACGACGCAAGGTCTCGATCTCGTCAGCGACGTTGAAGTCCTGGGTCTGGATGGCGACGCGCGGGCTACCCATGTTTAGCCTCCCGTGACGGGCGGAAAAAACGCCACTTCCGCCCCCTCGGCGAGGGCCGCGGTCTCGGCGCTCATGACCTGGTTCAGGGCCACACGCACCGCGTTGCCACGGGCCAGCGCCTCGGCGTAGGCGCCTCCGCGCGCGATCAGTTCGTCGCGCAGGGCCTGCAGCGTGGCCGCTTGGGTGTCGACCGGCTCGCTGCCTTGGCCAATCTGTTCGCGGATGGACGCGAAGTACTTGACGGTGATTTTCATGACTGCAACTCGTTGAATGGGATGTAACGCACCAAGTCGCCCGGGGCGATCGCCTGACCCGGCGGGTTGTCCACCACGCCATCGCCCCATACCGCGGAAGTCAAGACACCGGAGCTTTGGTTGGCGAACAATTCGACGCCACCGGCTGCATTCCGGCGCACCCGCAGAAATTCTCGACGTTTGTCGGGTCGAGCCCAGGTGAAATCTGCCGTCAGCGCTATTGATTTAGGAGTAACCTCGGTCACCCCTTGCAGCGTCAACAGGAAAGGTCGCACCAGCATCATGAAGGTCACGAAGCTGGACACCGGGTTGCCTGGCAGGCCGATGAAGTGCGACACGCCCGCGTCTTGGCGAATCCGGCCGTAAGCAAAGGGCTTGCCCGGCTTCATCGCAATCTGCCACAAATTCAGTTCGCCCAGCGACTGCACCGCCGGCTTGATATGGTCTTCTTCGCCCACCGACACACCGCCGCTTGTCAATATCAAGTCGTGGTGTTCGCTGGCGCGGCCTAGCGCCGCCACCGTGGCTTCCAGCCGGTCAGGCACGATACCGAGGTCGGTGACTTCACAGCCGGCACGCAACAGCAGCGCCCGCAGGAAAAACCGGTTGGAGTTGTAGATGGCGCCCGGCGGCATGCGTTCTGGCGGCACATCACCCGGCATGACCAGCTCGTCCCCGGTGGAGAACAGCGCCACGCGCGGCTTGGCCACCACCTGCAACTTCGCCAGGCCAATGCTCGCGGCCAAACCCAGCGCCGCGGGACCCAAGCGGGTACCACGGCCCAAAACGACCGCGCCTTGTGTGACGTCCTCTCCGGCCCGCCGGATCCATTGACCCAGCTTCGGAGCTTGCTTGACCACGATGCGCGCGGGGACGTCGGGCTCGGTCGCCACCAGTTCGCAGTCTTCCTGCATCACGATGGCATTGGCGCCGGCCGGCACGGGGGCGCCAGTGAAGATGCGGGCGGCAGTGCTCGGTTGCAGAGGCAGCCCGTGGCTGCCGGCGGGGATGCGTTGGGACACCACCAGTGGCTTGTCCCCCAGCACGTCTTCGCACCGCAGCGCATAGCCGTCCATGGCGCTGTTGTCCTGCGGCGGTACCTGCAGTGCAGACACCACGTCTTGTGCCAACACGCGCCCATCGCCGTCAAACGTGGACACGGTGTCCCAGCGTGGCAATGGGTTGGCAAACGCCAACAACTCGGCCAATGCGTTGTCGAGCGGCTTGAGCGGCGCGCGGAGAGGTGGGGCGGCGGTCATGCGTACTGGTCTTGTCGGTATTCGAAACGGGTTTGATTGTCCACCAGCCATTGGGCCAGCGCATCGGGGTTATTCAGGTCCAGCACCGGCCGCAAGGTGGCCTCCGGCAACTGCTCTGGCGAGTCGGTCGCGATGGCCACAACGAAATCGTCTTCTGGGTAGCGCACCGGCTGCCCAGCGCTCGCGCGCCACACCTCCACTTTCAGCAGGTCGCTGGCCTTGAAGCCCTCCACCAAGACCCAATCCACCCCACCGTACAGTTCAGCGATCAAGTGGTGCACGGTGAGTTGGGCAGGCTGCTCGAATTCCCGCACCAGCGCCAGACGGCGGTCAGACGCGACCACCACCTCAAACGCCCCCGCCTCGCGGTGCCGACGGGTGTCCTTGCCGGCGTGGTCGATATCGAAACTGTGATGCGCGTGTTTGACCACCGACACCCGCAGCCCGCGTCGCTTGAGCTGAGGGATTAGCGCTTCCACCAGCGTGGTTTTGCCGGAACCGGAGTAGCCCGCGAAGCCGACGACGTTCATGCCAGTCCCTTCACGGGCAATGGGCGGTGATGTAGGCCTTGACCTGGTCC
>CAZANT010000184.1:0-5346 GCA_964486575.1 uncultured Burkholderiaceae bacterium
TGCATCACCAAGCAGTTCAGGGCGTCCTGGTTGGTGTCGGTGGTGTACTTCAGCGTGCCGTTGTAGATGGCATCGCTGTCGATGCGAGGAATGGGCTTGCCGTTGTAGTCCGCGCTGTTGCCGCGGATGGTCATGCCGGTACCGAGCAGGCCGTTGGCTTTGCTGCCACCAGCGGCTTCGCCATACTGCCAAGCGGATGCGACGGGGCGCGAACCCAGCGTCGCGGCTGCTGCGGCAGGGGCCAGTTCGGCGAAGGTTTTTCCGCCAGCGGTAGGACCGCCAGTGCCGGTGGCAATTGGGCCGCCCACAGCCAGCATGCGCGCGCGCAGGTCGGCGCCTACAGACCGGACAGGGTCGGCCAGCAGACGGGTGGAGCCAGAAGCGCCCACCAATGTGGTGGTGAAGGCGGTTGCCTTGGCAGTGGTGAAGGACTGGGCGACGATGTCGTTGACCGAAATGCCCACTTCATCGGCCAGCAAAATGGCCAGCGAGGTCAAGATGCCTTGGCCAGATTCCACGCGCGGGATGGTCAGGACCACTTTGTTGTCGCTGCGGATTGCCAGGTAGGCGTTCAGCTCTGTGGAAGTGGCTTCGGCGGCCGTGGCGTCCGAAGCATCCGTGGCGAGCTTGACGCCAATGGTCAACGCGGCTGGTGTGGCCACCACCCAGGTCATGAAATTCCGGCGGTCAACTTTGGGTGTGCTGACCTCGGCGCTTGCGTTGTCGCTCTGAGGAACAAGGAGTTCAGTGTTCATAGTACCTTCTGTAGTGCTAAAGGTTTAGGAAAATCCCAGCGCCGAGTGTAGGTAGCCATTCCCTTAGAAACTCTAGGGAAAACCATTAAGGCGGGGAAACCACTATTAAACAAATGTGAAATTTGGCACGCTTTTCGGTGCCTGCTGTTCCAAATTGAGACTTTTGGGCGATTGGGCGGGTCGACCATGCCGCGTTACGGCGCTCAATTGTCAACATTTTGGATTAACGGCAGCGGCCCCGCTACGCCTTAGGTTCTCCCGACCAACATTAGGGAAGGAGCGGCCGCGTTACGGGGTCACCAGTTTGGTCCTAAAACTTAATCTCTCGTTGGTGACCAGTTAGGTCGCCATGCCGTAGTGCTCAGCGTTGGGCCGGAGGCCGCCCTGTCGCGGCGTCTTTCGGTGGGGGCATGTCAAGTGTGAGCACGGCAGGCCCGTCGGCAGTGGCCGCCAATAGCGCACGGCGCGGTGTCACGCCGCTGAGTACCAATCCGTCCGTTACCGTGCTGCCCACTTGGTAAGGCTTGGGCGGTTTCCCGTCAATGCCTATCAGCGCGGCTGCGTTGTCTTCCCCTGCGATCACGCCCAGCAAAGCAAGGCGGCTGGCCACGGTGGGCGCTGCGACCACCGCGACAGGTGCTTCCACTGCGCCCATCAGGCGCGCCACCGCGGACGAATCCACCAAGGCGCCCTCGTTGCTGGGGAGCAGCGATACGGTAGTCGAACGGTCTGTCAGCGCGCTGCCGGGCATTCGCCCAGTCCACTGCAAACCCCAAGCCACGGCACTGCCCATCGCCAGCGCCCAGACCAAAAACGCCAACCCCGTTGACCAAGTTTTGCTTTGCATGCAACGATTATGATCCAGCTCAATCACAATACGGCGTGTGCGTAACCACTGACCGACGGGTATCTATGAAGTTGACTGCAAAGAAACTGGCGCGGGGTTTTACCCTGATCGAACTGATGGTGGTGTTGGTCATCATCGGGGTGTTGGCGGCACTGATTGTTCCCAATGTGCTTGACCGTGCGGACGATGCGCGGGTGACGGCTGCCCGAACCGACGTCAACAACATGGTGCAGGCGTTGAAACTCTACAAACTGGACAACCAGCGCTATCCCACTGCGGAGCAAGGACTCCAAGCCCTGGTGGTCAAGCCTACCGCGGGTCCTATCCCTCCCAACTGGCGCCCGTACTTGGACAAACTTCCCAAGGACGCCTGGGGGCAGCCGTACCAGTACCTGAACCCAGGAGTGCATCAGGAAATCGATGTGCTTTCGTTCGGGGCCGACGGCCAAGCTGGTGGCGAGGGCAAGAACGCCGACATCGGTAGCTGGCAGTAAGTCGTTGCTGATCCAACGTGAATGTGATGCATGAATGGCCACCCTGTCATGCCAAACCGTCGTGTGCGCGGCTTCACGTTGCTCGAGTTGTTGGTGGTCATTGCGCTGATCGCGATCGCATCTGCCAGTGTCAGTTTTGCTTTTCGTGATTCGTCCGACACCCAGCTCCAGCGCGAAGCCGACCGGTTGGCGGCGTTGTTGGACTCGGCCCGGAGCCGGTCCCGCACGCTTGGCATGCCGGTCTACTGGCGGGCTGTGCCAGGTGGGTTTCGCTTCGAAGGTCTGCCACCCGGTACGCTCCCCGAAACCTGGCTGGATGGTGGGACGACTGTGGCGGACAACGGTGTGCTGATTCTTGGCCCGGAGCCCATTCTTGCCCGCCAGGGTACCGTGATTGCCCTCGCAGAGAAGCGGCTTCTGGTTGTCACCGATGGTGTTCGTCCTTTCGTGGTTTTGCCAGTGGGTTCGCCATGAAGCGCGCGAACAAGGCACTCGGCTTCACGCTGATTGAAGTGTTGGTGGCGCTGGGCATTGTGTCGGTGGCCCTGATCGCCGGTGTGCAGGCCAGCAGCGCGCTCACCCGCAACGCACAGCGTCAGGCCGATGGGCTGCTGGCTGAGCTGTGTGCCGAAAACGAACTGGTCAAGATTCGTTTGGCAGAGCAGTTTCCCGGGGTAGGCGAAAGCACCTTCACCTGCACTCAGGTGGACCGGGTGTTGGAGGGACGATTGATCGTGGCCACCACACCGAATCCCAATTTCTTGCGCGTGGACGCCCAGGTGTTTGATGGGCAGTTCAGCCTGTTGCGCATTTCGACCGTGGTGGGGCGGTTCTGATGGTGCGAGCCCGCAGCACCCTGTCCGGTTTTACGCTGATCGAGCTGCTGGTCACGATCAGCGTCATGGCGTTGATGACCCTGCTCAGTTGGCGAGGCATTGACGGCATGCTGCGCACCAAAGACCAGCTGTCGGCCCGCAGCGACCAGGTACTGACGCTGCAAACGGCGCTGACGCAATGGACGGTTGATCTAGACAACCTCGCCGAAACGCGCGTGGTGAGCGCGGCTGACTACGATGGCAGCGTGTTGCGGATGACGCGGCGCGACGCGGTCAGTCCGGCAGAGGGTTTGCGGGTGGTCGCCTGGGCGCGCCGGCAGGCCAACGGGAACGGTTATTGGGTCCGCTGGCAATCTCCCAACGTTCGAACGCAGTCAGACCTCCTGGCAGCCTGGGCCAAGGCGCAACAGTGGGGCCGGGAGCCGACGCCAGACGATCTGGCGCAGGACATTCCTCTCGCGGTGCTGAGCGACTGGCAGCTCTTTTATTACCGGGACAACGCCTGGAGCAATCCCCTGTCCACGGCCGTGGACCCCAACCAGCCTGTGGCGACCGGGTTCAATGCGCCGCCCAAGGGCGTGCGCCTGGTGTTGGCTTTGTCGCCCGGCCAGCCATTTTCTGGGGTGCTGACCCGGGATTGGGTCCGGCCCCTGGTGGGCGGGGGAAAATCGTTGTGAACCGAGCTTGCAAGCAGCGGGGCGCCGCCCTGCTCACCGCCATGTTGACGGTCACGCTGGTGGCCAGCTTCGCAGCCACCGCGCTGTGGCAGCAGTTCCGAAGCATCGAGGTGGAGCGTGCCGAGCGCGAGCGGGTACAGGCAACCTGGATTCTCAACGGTGCTTTGGATTGGGCCCGCCTGATTCTTCGCGAGGACGCCCGGGCAGGGGGTGCCGACTCGTTGTCTGAGCCTTGGGCTGTGCCACTGGCCGAGTCCCGGTTGTCCAGCTTTCTGGCCGCCGACCGGGACAATTCGGCAGACGACAATTCGGACATCTTTTTGTCCGGCCAGATTGTGGATGCACAGTCGCGGTTGAACGTCGCCAACCTGCTGGATGGGAACAAACCTTCTGAGCTGGGTTTCCAAAGTTTTAACCGCTTGTTTCAGGTACTCGGCTTGCCCGAGGGGGAGCTTCGCCTCCTGGCCAACAACTACCTGCGCGCCATGAACAGCCGGCCCGGCGGGGACAATGCGCCACTGCGTCCCTCACGAACAGACCAGCTGATCTGGCTGGGCATTGCACCGGAAACACTGGCGCGTCTCAAACCTTATGTGGTGTTGCTGCCCTCCAATACGCCAGTGAACCTGAACACCGCGTCCTTGGAGGTGGTCTACGCCAGCATTCCAACACTGTCAATGGCCGAAGCCCGCAAGCTGGTGGACCAGCGCACCAAAGCTCCGTTCCGTTCCTTGTCAGAGGTGGGAACCTTCATGGCGGAAGTGGCTGGTCTGTTGACTGAAAGTCAACAAAGCGTGTCGAGCCGCATGTTTGAGGTGTATGGCCGACTGAGAATTGACAAGACCGTGATCCAGGAGTTGTCGCTGGTAGAGCGGCAAAATCTGAATGTGACGGCGCTCTACCGCGAGCGCAGTGCGTTCGTGGACAACCCGGCTGTGGCACAGGCTGACAGCACTCTAAAATAATTCAATGTCCTCGCTGATTGTCGTTCTTCCTGCGCCCGGCAGCCCTTCCAGCGCTGACTACGTCTATGCGTTGACGCCCGACGGGCAAAGTCTCGCTGACCACGGTACCGCGCCTGCAAATTTGCTCCCAGAGGCCACCGAACTGGTGGCTGTGGTGCCGGCCCGGATGGTGTCCTGGCACCGGCCAACCATCCCCAAGGCCCCGGCCAACCGTCTGAGCGAGGTGCTACAAGGCACCCTTGAAGAGAATCTCCTCGACGACCCCGAAACCTTGCATCTGGCACTTGAGCCGGGCGCCCGCTCTGTGTTGGGCAGTGGCGAACCGATCTGGGTGGCCGCTTGTGACAAAGATTGGCTGCGTGGGGTACTGGAAGGACTGGAAACAGTCGGCCTGCGGGTCACCCGCATCGTGCCCGAAGTCGTTCCTGGTTTGGACCAATGGTGGGTGTACGGCACACCACAGTCGGCATGGTGTGCACAGTCAGACGCCCAGGGTGTGGCGGTGTTGCCAGTGGCGGCTGTTCAATCGGCCACTGTGCCGCCGGTATTCGCTGAGCCTGCCGTGGCCGCATTGGCCGAACAGACCTTTGGTGTCAAGGTTGCGATTCGCCAGATGGCGCAGCAATTGGTGTTGGCGGCCCAGACCGAATGGAACCTCGCGCAATTTGACCTGGCCACGGCTGGACGCAAGGGCACGGGTCAGCGCCTGCTTCACGGTTGGCAGTTGTTTGCACTGGCACCCCAGTGGCGCGCCCTGCGCTGGGGCCTGGGC
>CAZANT010000185.1:0-5342 GCA_964486575.1 uncultured Burkholderiaceae bacterium
CCCCGTGGCGTTGCAGCTCGGGCCGATCGCCATCCACTGGTACGGGCTGACCTACTTGGTCGCCTTCGGACTGTTTTACTTCCTGGCCACGCGCCGCTTGCGCCACCTGCCATTTGCGGCGATGCAGGGCAGCCAAGTTTGGTCGCGCCAGATGATCGAGGACATCCTGTTTTACGGGGTGTTGGGTGTCATTGTGGGTGGGCGTGTGGGCTACTGCCTGTTCTACAAGCCCGGCTACTACTTGCAACACCCGCTAGAGGTTTTTGCGGTGTGGCAGGGTGGCATGAGTTTTCATGGCGGGATGCTGGGCGTGTTTGTGGCGTTGCTGTGGTACGCCCGCAGCCGCCAGCGGCCCTGGTTGCAATTGATGGATTTCATCGCGCCCTGCGTGCCCTTGGGCCTGGCCTCAGGCCGGGTTGGCAACTTCATCAACGGCGAGTTGTGGGGCCGCTTTGCCCCGGCCGACTTGCCTTGGGGCATGGTCTTTCCGGCCAGTGGCTCCATGCTGCCGCGCCACCCTTCGCAGGTGTACCAGTTCCTGCTTGAGGGCGTTCTGTTTTTTGTGCTGCTTTGGCTCTATGCCCGTAAGCCGCGCCTGCAGGGTCAGGTGTCTGGGGCTTTTCTGGTCGGCTACGGCAGTTTCCGCTTCATTGCCGAATACTTTCGGGAGCCAGATGCTTTCCTTGGCTTGCTGGCGCTGGGCCTGAGCATGGGCCAGTGGTTGTGTGTGCCCATGGTGGTCGCCGGCGTCTGGCTGTGGCGCTGGAGCACGGTGCGAGGACGCCAAGCTGCTGTCTGAGGGCCCAAGGGACTCACATTCGCCAGATTTGATGCCATTTCCGCCTCAAGCCCCTGTAGATAGTTCTCGTGATGCTATTAAAAAAAGAGCAGACAACAAGCTGCAATTCGTTAACCCTTGGAGACAAAACCATGCCGCAACACTTTCCCGCCGACCCTGACGTCATTGACACCCAGCGCCGCACCCTGCTGTGCGGCACCGCCGCCGCTGCCCTGGGTTTGGCGCTGCAACCCGCTGCCGCGCTGGCGCAAGCCTGGCCTGCCAAGCCAGTGACGCTGGTGGTGCCGTTCCCTGCTGGCGGTGGTACCGACGCGTTTGCGCGGCCCCTGTCGGCCCAGTTTGCAAAGGTCACAGGAAAACAACTGGTGATTGACAACCGTGGCGGTGCCGGCGGCACCCTGGGCGCGGGCATCGCCGCCAAGGCGCAGGCCGACGGGTACACCCTGTTCATGGGCGCGGTGCACCACGCGATTGCGCCGTCGATGTACCCCAAGCTCGACTACGACATCGAAAAGGACTTTGTACCTCTGCTGCTGGTGGCCAATGTGCCGCAGGTGGTGGTGGTCAATCCCAAACGTGTGCCGGGCGACTTCAAGGCCCTGCTGGAGCAACTGCGCCAGAAACCTGGCCAGCTCAACTACGGCTCGGCTGGCGCCGGCACCTCGCACCACCTGGCGGGCGAGCTGTTCAAGCAGCAGACCAACACCTTCATTACCCATATTCCTTACCGAGGTGCGGGCCCGGCGCTGCAGGACCTGATCGCAGGCAATGTGGACATGATGTTCGATGGGTTGGGCTCGTCGGCCGCGCACATCAAGGGCGGACGCATTAAAGCGCTGATGGTGTCTGGCAACCAGCGCAACCCCGCTTTTCCTGACGTACCCAGTGCTGCCGAGATGGGTCTGCCCGACTACACCGTGACTACCTGGTATGGCCTGTGGGCGCCAAAGGGCACGCCCGCTGACGTACAAGCCCGGATTGTGGACGAGATGAAGCGCACCCTGGTCACCGACGAACTGAAAGCCAGTTGGGCGAGCAATGGCGCCGAGTTCGGCAACCTGACGCCGGCGCAGTTTGGCAACTTCGTCAGTGGCGAGGTCAAGCGCTGGGCGATGGTGGTGAAAGCCTCGGGCGCGAAGCTCGAATAAACAAGGAAGCGATCGATGGCGGGAGAGGTGAGGGCGGTGCGCGAAGGCGAAATGAGGATGGTGCGCGAGGGCGAGATCAAAATGAGGCGCGAGGGTGCGTTGGCCTGGGTGACGCTGTCGCACCCCGGTAAACTCAATGCGATGTCGCGCGCCATGTGGCGTGAATTACGCCAGGTCTTTCACGCGCTGGGAGTGGACACCGGCTTGCGCTGCATTGTCTTGCGTGGCGAGGGTGGGAACTTTTGTGCGGGTGGGGACATTTCCGAGTACCCCAGCTTTCGCTTTGCGCCTGAGAGCCTGCGGGCGTTCCACGAAGACGAGGTCTGGGCTGGCCTGCAGGCGGTGCTGGACTGTGATGTTCCGGTGGTCGCGCAGATTGAAGGCGCGTGCATGGGCGCCGGGGTGGAAATATCTGCGTGTTGTGACATCCGCATTGCCGGCGAGTCTGCCCGGTTCGGTGCACCGATTGCCAAACTCGGCTTTCCGATGGCGCCGCGCGAGGCCACGTTGGTGGCCAGCGCCGTGGGTGCCGCCACCGCCCGGGAGATGCTGCTTGAAGCCGCCGTGTTCGACGCAGCCGAGATGAGGCTTCGGGGCTTTTTGAACCGCCTGCGGCCCGACGCGGCAGTCGCCGAAGAAGCCGAAGCCACCGCGCGGCGCGTGGCTGCATTGGCCCCCCAAGCCGCGCGCCTGAACAAACAGACCCTGCGCGCGCTGGCCAGCGCCACTGCGGTGCCGGCTGACGCCTATGCCTACGCGAGCAGTGCCGAGCACCGCGAGGGCATCGCTGCCTTCCTTGGCAAACGCAAACCCACTTTCACCCCCTGATTCTGCTGTTGCACCATGACCCAGTTCAACCTGTTTGCCGCGCTGCGTGCGGCTTTTCCGGACGACCTTGACGCCACTGCCGTGGAAACCACCGGCAGCGGTGGCGAGGTGTTGCACTACAGCTGGCGCGACCTCGAACGGGGCAGCGCCATGTTGGCCAACCTGCTCACATCGCTCGGTTTGCCCGAGGGTGCACGCATTGCAGTGCAGGTGGAAAAATCGGTCGAGGCCATGCTGTTGTACCTCGCCACGCTGCGCGCCGGCTACGTATTCCTGCCACTCAATACCGCCTATCAGAGCGGTGAGGTCAGCTACTTCATCGGCAACGCCGAGCCCGCAGTGGTAGTGTGCACGCCTCAAAACTTTGGCTGGGTCAGCAAGATCGCGTTCACCGCGGGAACCCACCATGTGTTTACCTTGGGTGACGACCGCACCGGCTCGCTGTTGCAGCGCGCCGCTCACTGTTCAGACCAGCAGGTGCCCGTGCACAAGTCAGCCGATGATTTGGCCGCCATCCTCTACACCAGTGGCACCACCGGCCGTAGCAAAGGCGCGATGTTGACGCATGGCAACCTGCTGTCCAACGCGCAGGTGCTGAAGGCCTACTGGGGCTGGGTCCCTGGTGATGTGCTCATTCATGCGCTGCCCATTTTCCATGTGCATGGGCTGTTTGTCGCCATTCACGGCGCGCTGCTCAATGGCAGCAAGATGCTCTGGTTTGCCAAGTTCGACCCCAAGGCAGTGCTTCAGGCCCTGCCACGCGCCACCGTGTTCATGGGCGTGCCTACGCTCTACGTGCGATTGCTGCAGGAGCATGGCCTGAGCCGCGAAGTAGCCCGGAACATGCGCCTGTTCATCGCCGGCTCGGCCCCGCTGTTGATCGAAACGTTCACCGAATGGCAGGAGCGCACTGGCCACACCATTCTCGAACGCTATGGCATGAGCGAGACCACGATGCTGACCTCCAATCCCTACGCGGGTGGCGAGCGCCGGGGCGGTACGGTGGGTTTTCCGTTGCCCGGCGTTCAACTGCGGGTGCGCGACGACCACGGCGTGGACTGCGCGGTGGACCAGATTGGTGGCATCGAGGTCAAAGGCCCCAATGTGTTCAAAGGCTATTGGCGCATGCCTGAGAAAACCGCCGAGGAGTTCACCCAAGACCTGTTCTTCAAAACCGGAGACGTGGGCAAGGTGGACGCCCGGGGCTACGTCACCATCGTGGGTCGCAGCAAGGACCTGATCATCAGCGGTGGCTACAACGTCTACCCAGCCGAGATCGAGGGCGTCATCAACGAATTGCCGGGCGTGGCCGAGAGCGCGGTGGTGGGTGTGCCCCATCCTGACTTTGGCGAGGTCGGTGTGGCGGTTGTTGTGCCCAAGCCGGGCGCCGTGTTGAAAAGCGACACGATTTTGGCAAAACTGAAGGCCACGCTGGCCAACTTCAAGGTGCCCAAGCGGGTCTATGTGGTAGCCGATTTGCCGCGCAACACCATGGGCAAGGTGCAAAAAAACCTGTTGCGCGAACAGCACAAAGCGCTGTTCGTTTGAGGCATGGGACTGACGCTCAGACCGAGCTCAGGCCCTTGTAGAGCATGTACGCAGCCAGCAGGTACAGAATGCTGGCAAACACCCGCTTGAGCTTTTTCACTGGCAGCTTGTGCGCCAGTCTGGCGCCTATCGGTGCGGTAAAGACGCTGCACACCGCGATCACCGCGAGGGCGGGAAGCCAGATGTAGCCAAACGAATAAGCTGGCAGGTTTTGCACGTTTTGACCGCTGATGGCGTAACCCACCACGTTGGCCAGCGCAATCGGAAAGCCAAGCGCCGCGCTGGTCGCCACCGCATTGTGGATGGCCACGTTGCACCAGGTCATGAAGGGCACGCTGACAAAGCCGCCACCGGCGCCGACCAAGCCCGACAGGAAACCAATGAAGCCACCGGCCGCCAACTGGCCAGGAACGCCGGGCATTTGCCGCGTGGGGGCTGGTTTTTTGTCCAGAAACATCTGGGTCGCCGAAAAACTCACAAAAGCGGCAAAAAACAACGCCAGCCAGGAGCCTTTGAGGATGGCGAAAACGCCCAGGCTACCGACCATGCTTCCCAGCACAATGCCGGGCGCAAGACCCTTGACCAAATCCCAGCGCACCGCGCCTCGTTGGTGGTGGGCCCGCACGCTGGAGATGGACGTGAAGATGATGGTGGCCATGGAGGTGGCAATCGCCATCTTGACCGACAGGTCGGGCGCGATGCCGCGACCCGACATGATGAGGGTGATGAAAGGCACCATCAGCATGCCACCGCCGATGCCCAACAGGCCGGCCAAGAATCCGGAGCCAAGGCCAAGCAGGGCGAGTTCAACGATCAGCAGGGGTTCAAACGGCATAGGGGAGGCGGGTGAGGAATGAAGAGGTGTCTGCGGTCGCCACCAGACCGTCATCCTGAACGCAGGGTTCAGGTGGGCGAGGGCAGCCAGACTTCGGGTTCATCTGACGCGAGATGATCACACCCGTCGGGCAATGTACCAAGCCCGTGCTCTAAGAGCATTGGTTCAAGGAAATATAAAGCCC
>CAZANT010000186.1:0-5331 GCA_964486575.1 uncultured Burkholderiaceae bacterium
TGGCTCACCGTTCGGCCTCGAAAACACGGTCACTGCTGGCATCGTCAGCGCCAAGCAACGCGACACTGGCGACTACCTGCCTTTCATCCAGACCGACGTCGCCATTAATCCCGGCAACTCCGGCGGGCCGCTGATCAACATGCGCGGCGAAGTGATCGGCATCAACAGCCAGATCTACTCGCGCTCCGGTGGCTTCCAGGGCATCTCGTTTGCCATCCCGATCGACGAAGCCACCCGCGTCAGCGAGCAGCTTCGCAGCGCCGGCCGTGTGACGCGGGGCCGCATTGGTGTGCAGATCGACCAGGTGACCAAGGAAGTGGCGGAATCCATCGGTTTGGGCAAGGCGCAGGGCGCGCTGGTGCGCAATGTCGAGAGCGGCGCTCCGGCCGACAAAGCCGGTGTGGAGCCAGGTGACATCATCGTCAAGTTCGATGGCAAGCCGATCGAGAAGTCGTCCGACCTGCCGCGCTTGGTGGGTAACACCAAACCGGGTACCAAGAGCACCCTGACCGTGTTCCGCCGCGGTGCCAACAAGGACCTTGCTGTGACGGTGGCAGAGATCGAGCCGGACAAGGCGCCCGTGAGGAAAGCGGATGCCAAGCCGGCCGACAAGCCAAAATCGTCGCCAGCGGGCGAGCTGCTCGGCCTGGGCGTCAGTGAGCTCACCGATGCCCAGAGGAAAGAGCTCAAGCTCAAAGGTGGCGTGCGTGTCGATGCGGCCACCGGCAACGCCGCCCGTGCCGGTGTGCGTGAAGGCGACGTCATCCTGCAACTGGGCAACACCCAAGTGGGCAATGTGCGCGAGTTCGAGGCGGCCCTGGCCAAGGCGGACAAGACCAAGGCGATTGCCTTGCTCATTCAGCGCGCCGACTCGGCCAACATTGTTCTGGTGCGGCCAGCAGCCAAATAAACAGCCTGCGCCGCCGCCCTCGGCTCGGAGCCCGGGCGCACCAGCGTAAACCCCCATCCCGAGGTCGGGTTTGGGGGTTTTTCATGTTTCCTCCCCAAAACCACAGTGTTCGGCTTTATTTTTTCGGGCATCGCCAGCCTAAGCCAGATGTTGGCGTGCACTCACTTGAATTCGACTCATGACCTTATTGGCTAAAATACTGCCCTGCAAAGGCCGAATCCGACATAAGCCGTCTGCCAGAAACCACGATACGAGATGTACTGCCCTTGTTCACCTGCGATCCACAGTTCGCCCACATGTTGTCCCAAGTTTGAGCGCGCCGATGTGTGATAAAGCTGTGGATAACTTGTCTGTGGTGGCTTCGCAACGGCAGAACAGAGGCCCGGAGCAGGCTGTACGGGCATGGGTTTTTGCCTACAATGAAGTTCCAACTATCGCAGTTGCCATAGATTGTTGGTTCAGGGCGCGTCTGACTATGACGCGCCCTTTTTTCTGCCTGATGCCCTTTCCAATTCAATCACTTGTAGCGCTACGTTGATGAACCACATCAGAAATTTCTCGATCATTGCCCACATTGACCACGGCAAATCCACTCTGGCAGACCGCCTCATCCAGCGTTGTGGTGGCTTGGAAGCGCGCGAGATGGAGGCACAAGTGCTCGACTCGATGGACCTCGAAAAAGAGCGTGGGATAACCATCAAGGCGCAGACCGCTGCACTCAAATACAAGGCCCAGGACGGCAAGGTCTACAACCTCAATTTGATCGACACGCCTGGCCATGTGGACTTCTCTTACGAAGTGTCGCGTTCTCTGTCGGCGTGCGAAGGTGCGCTGCTGGTGGTGGACGCGTCGCAGGGTGTGGAAGCCCAGACAGTGGCCAACTGCTACACCGCGCTCGACCTCGGCGTCGAGGTGGTGCCGGTGCTCAACAAGATGGACCTGCCCAACGCCGACCCCGACAACGCGCGCAGCGAAGTCGAAGACGTGATTGGGATCGACGCGACGGACGCTATTCCCTGCTCTGCCAAGACCGGCATGGGCATCGACGAGATTCTGGAAGCGGTGGTGGCGCGCATCCCGCCACCGAAGGGCAACCCCGCAGGCGCGCTGCGCGCGATGATTATTGACAGCTGGTTCGACCCGTACGTGGGTGTGGTGATGTTGGTGCGCGTGGTGGATGGCCGCCTGGCCAAAGGCGAGCGCATCAAGATGATGGCCAGCGGCGCCACTTACAACGCCGACAACCTGGGCGTGTTCACCCCCGCCAACCAACCGCGCGAATCGCTGGAAGCGGGGGAGGTAGGCTACATCATTGCGGGCATCAAGGAACTGCAGGCTGCCAAGGTGGGCGACACCGTGACGCTGGTCAAGTCGGGCACCGGCGGTGCCGCCGCGACCGCGACCGAACCACTACCGGGCTTCAAGGAAATTCAGCCACAGGTTTTTGCGGGCCTGTACCCCACGGAAGCGAGCGAGTACGACTCGCTGCGGGACAGCCTGGAAAAGCTCAAGCTGAACGACGCCTCGCTGCATTACGAACCCGAGGTCAGCCAGGCGCTCGGGTTTGGTTTTCGCTGCGGCTTCCTCGGCCTGCTGCACATGGAAATTGTGCAGGAGCGGCTGGAACGCGAGTTCGACCAGGACCTGATCACGACCGCGCCCAGTGTGGTCTACCAGGTGGTGAAAAGTGACGGTACGGAGATCATGGTCGAGAACCCGTCCAAAATGCCCGACGTGGGCCGCATGGCCGAGATCCGCGAACCCATCGTCACGGTGCACCTGTACATGCCGCAGGAGTACGTGGGTCCGGTGATGACGCTGGCCAATCAGAAGCGCGGCGTACAGATGAACATGGCCTACCACGGCAAGCAGGTGATGCTCACCTATGAAATGCCCCTGGGCGAGATCGTGTTGGACTTCTTTGACAAGCTCAAGAGCGTGAGCCGCGGTTACGCGTCCATGGACTACGAGTTCAAGGAGTTCCGCTCGTCCGACGTGGTGAAGGTCGATATTTTGCTCAACGGGGACAAGGTGGACGCACTGTCCATCATCGTTCACCGCAGCCAGAGCCAGTACCGTGGCCGGGCGGTGGTGTCGAAAATGCGCGAGATCATTTCCCGCCAGATGTACGACGTTGCGATCCAAGCCGCCATCGGGGCCAATATCATCGCCCGTGAGACAATCAAAGCGCTGCGTAAAAACGTGATCGCCAAGTGTTATGGCGGCGACATCACCCGCAAGCGCAAGCTCCTCGAGAAACAAAAAGCAGGCAAAAAACGCATGAAGCAAATCGGCTCGGTGGAAGTGCCCCAAGAGGCATTTCTGGCCATCTTGCAGGTGGAAGAATGATCCAGACCCTCACCGCGTTGATCCTCGCCGGCTTCATCGCTTATGCCGGCGGTTGGTATCTGGGTTACGTCGAGGGCAACTTTGCCTTGCTTCTGTTCCTGGCCACACTGGTGACCGGCGCCTATTGGCTGGCCGAGCGCCTGTATTTTCTGCCGCGTCGCCGCCGTGCTGTGGCCCAGCTGGAAGCCGACACAGCGCGCCGCCGCAGCGAGCTGAGCAACATGGGCATTCAGCAGCCCGACACCGACATCGCCCAAACCAAGTACAAGCTGATGGCCCAACCCTGGTGGCTGGACTGGACGGCCGGCCTGTTCCCGGTGATTGCCATCGTGTTCGTGCTGCGCTCGTTCCTGTTTGAGCCGTTCAAGATCCCCTCCGGCTCGATGATCCCGACCTTGCTGATTGGCGACCTGATCCTGGTCAACAAATTCCACTACGGCCTGCGCCTGCCGGTGCTGAACACCCGCATCACCGAAGGCAAGCCGGTGCAGCGAGGCGATGTGATGGTGTTCCGCTACCCACCCAAGCCCAGCCTGGACTACATCAAGCGGGTTGTTGGAGTGCCTGGTGACGAGGTGGCTTACCTGAACAAGAAGCTCACCATCAATGGCAAGCCGGTCAGCAAAACTGCGCTGCCAGACTTCTTTGATGAAGACACGCTGCGCTACTTCAAGCACTACCAAGAGGTGCTGGGTAACAAGAAGCACGCCCTGTTGAACGACGACGACCGGCCTGCTTTCATTCCCGGAACCGACGACTTTGCCTTCAAAAACAATTGCGTCTACAGTGTGGATGGCGTGGTTTGCAAGGTGCCGCCAGGCCATTACTTCACCATGGGCGACAACCGTGACAACTCACTGGACTCACGCTACTGGGGTTTTGTGCCGGACCAAAACATCGTCGGAAAAGCGTTCTTTATCTGGATGAATTTTTCCAACATCAAGCGCTTTGGTTCGTTTGAATGAACGCAACGGGAGGGTAGACCCATGACGCAGCAGCGCGGCTTTTCGGTGATTGGTTTCCTGTTCTTCGGTGGCATTCTTGCCTGCGTAGGCGTGCTCTTGGCCCAAGCCATTCCCACCGTGATCGAATACCAAGCCATCCACAAGGCGGCCAACAAGGCGTCGGCAGGCAGCACGGTGCCGGAGGTGCGCCGGATCTTCGAGAACGCGGCGGCGATTGACAACATTGAATCCGTTAAGCCGACCGACCTCGTCATCACGAAAGAAAACGACAAGGTCATCGTCAGCTATGCCTACAACCGTGAGATTCCGGTCGCGGGCCCGGTGTTCCTCGTCATCAAGTACGCGGGTCGCTCCAAGTAGGTGAGTGCTCTTTCTCAACGCGATGTGCAGGCGCTGCAAGTCCGCCTGCAACACCAGTTCAGCCAGCCCGCCCTGCTGGAACGGGCGTTAACGCACCGCAGCTTTTCGGCGGACCACAACGAACGCCTGGAGTTTTTAGGCGACTCGGTGCTCAACCTCTCGGTGGCCGACATGCTGTACCGCGCGTTGGGCAGTCTGTCGGAGGGAGAACTCTCCCGGGTACGCGCCAACCTGGTCAAACAAGACACCCTGCACCAGCTCGCCACACAGCTCGACTTGTCGTCGGTGTTGCGGTTGGGAGAGGGCGAATCGCGGTCGGGTGGGTACAAGCGGCCGTCGATCCTGGCCGATGCACTGGAGGCGGTGATCGGCGCCATCTACCTCGATGCCGGTTTTGACGCCGCGCGTGCGCTGGTGGAGCGCCTGTTCAAGGACGTCGAGGTTTCGCCCGGCATGCAGGCTGCCAGCAAGGACCCCAAGACCGAACTGCAGGAGTGGCTGCAAGGACGCAAGATGAAGCTGCCGGTCTACCGGGTGGTGGCCACCCTGGGCGAGGCGCACCGGCAGACCTTTGACGTGGAGTGTCTGGTGAGCGAACTGAACCAGGCGGAGCGCGGCATCGGCGGCTCGCGCCGGGCTGGCGAGCAGGCGGCTGCGGCCGCCATGCTGCAGACCTTGAAGGCCCGCAGCAAATGACAGATGCTACTGAGTTAGTAGCAGTCTAACAAGAATTCACTAGGGCTCAAG
>CAZANT010000187.1:0-5300 GCA_964486575.1 uncultured Burkholderiaceae bacterium
ACGCGGACGTGGACGGCGCCCACATCCGCACCCTGCTGCTGACCTTCTTCTACCGCCAGATGCCCGAGCTGGTGGAGCGCGGCCACATCTACATCGCCCAGCCACCGCTGTACAAGGTGAAGGTGGGCAAAGAAGAGCAGTACCTGAAAGACGGCGGTGAGCTGGACCGCTTCCTGCTGCGCATCGCGCTCAATGGCGCGAGTGTGGAAACCGGCGGTGCCGCACCGACCACCATCACCGGGGAGACGTTGGGCGAACTCGCGCGCAAACACCAGCTGGCCGAGGCGGTGATCGCGCGTTTGGGCGGTTTCATGGACGCCGAGGCCCTGCGTGCCATTGCCGACGGCGTGCGCCTGAATTTGGACACCACGGCCGAGGCCGAAGCGTCCGCCGTGGCGCTGCAGGCCAAGCTGCGCGAGCTGAGCACCACCGGCATCCCGGCCGAAGTGGCCAGCGAATTCGACGTGCGCAGGGACAAACCCATCCTGCGCATCAGCCGCCGCCACCACGGCAACATCAAGAGCAGCGTCATCACGCAGGACTTTGTGCATGGCGCCGATTACGGCACGCTGAGCGAGGCCGCCAACACCTTCCGCGGCCTGCTGGGCGACGGCGCCAAAGTGCTGCGCGGCGAAGGCGAGCGGCAGAAAGAAGAAAAAGTGTCGGACTTCCGCCAGGCCATGCACTGGCTGATTGGCCAGGCCGAACACGCCACCAGCCGCCAGCGTTACAAGGGGCTCGGCGAAATGAACCCCGCCCAGCTCTGGGAAACCACCATGGACCCCACCGTGCGCCGCCTGCTGCGCGTACAGATCGATGACGCCATCGAAGCCGACCGCGTGTTCACCATGCTCATGGGCGACGAGGTGGAGCCGCGTCGGGAGTTCATTGAGCAAAACGCGTTGCGGGCAGCGAATATTGACGTTTGATGCGGCTTTGACCAACGGCGGCAGGCAGGCGATCGGTTCCAGCAGCATGTCTTTGGTCGCCGTTATCGACTTCGAAACCACCGGCCTGTCGCCTGACCTGGGCGACCGCGCAACCGAGGTTGCGATCGTGCTGGTCGAAGGCGATCAGATCGTTGACCGTTACCAAAGCCTGATGAACGCGGGCGTGCGCATCTCGCCCTTCATTGAAGCCTTTACCGGCATCAGCAATGCGATGGTTACGTCCGCGCCGGCGGCCGAAGTGGTGATGGCGGAGGCCAGCCGTTTCGTGGGCAGGTTGCCCATGGTGGCGCACAACGCTTCGTTTGACCGGCGCTTCTGGGCCGCGGAGTTGGCGAGGCTGGGGCAGGTGGCGTCGCAACCGTTCGCCTGCACGCTGCTGCTGTCGCGTAGGTTGTACCCGGATGCACCCAACCACAGGCTGGGCTCGCTGGCAGCGTTTCATGGCCTGCCGTCATCGGGCCGGGCCCACCGGGCGCTGGCCGACGCTGAGATGGCTGCGGCGCTGCTGGTGTGCATCCAGCGCGATGTGTGCCAGCGTTTCGCGGTGGCGCAAGCGCACCACGGGCTGCTGATGCGCATGCAGCGTGCGCAGCGCCACGCGGTGCCGACGGTGGTGCGGCGTTACCTTGAAGCGGCCTGAAGTCAGGCCATGCAGATCCACGTTGTGCGCCTGTCACCGCGTGATGACCTGCGTGCCGCACTGGAAGCAGCCTTTGCCGACTTGGCCCGTACCCAGGGCGTGACGGCAGGTTGTGTTGTCTCGGCAGTGGGCAGTTTGTCGCAGGCGGTGTTGCGTTATGCGGCGGAGCCGCAAGGTTGCACTACCGTGGCGCCACTGGAACTGCTCACCCTGTCTGGCACCCTGAGTTCAGATGGCGCCCACCTGCATGCCAGTGTGGCCAATGCGCAAGGCGTGGTGACCGGTGGGCATGTGATGCCGGGTTGCACGGTGCGGACCACGGCGGAGGTGGTGTTGGCTTTGTTGCCGGGCTGGGCATTCAGCCGAACACTGGATGAGGCCACGGGTTACCCTGAATTGGTGCCGCGCAGACGTTGAATCCGGCAGCAGCAGTTTTCAAGCCTAAATCGCCCTTAGTCCCAGTCGAATCTGGCGGCGGCGCTCGCAAAATTGTAGCGATCAATCGTTGGATGTATTGGCTTTTGCCAGCATATGGCGGCCCATGGCTTGGATATGGGTGTTGGGCGACTGCAGCAGCAGCGTGCCGGCCTCGCGCAGAAAACGCGGGGTGGCGGTGGCGGGCACGCGCGCCAGCCAATGCAAGGCTTCGCTGTGGCGGCCCTGGGCGGCAAGCATGCCGGCATAGCAAAACTGGCCCCGAAAGTCGCCACCTTCGGCACCACGCTGGTAGCAGCGCAGAGCGATGTGTGGGTCTTGGGGCACCAACAGGCCGTCTTCGTGATACCGACCGAGTTTGGCAAAGGCTTTGGCGTAGCCTAAGTCAGCGGCTTGTTGGTACAGCGCCAAGGCTTTTGCATGGTTTTGTGCCACCCCCTGGCCTGTGGCCAGCAGGTTGGCCAAGTTGTAGCGCGGCTGGGGCAGCGCAGGGGTGTCTGCGGTTGCACGGATTGCTTGCTGGTACCAGTGTGCGGCTTTGCCACAGTCCACCGACGTGCCCCAGCCTTGTTCGTGGCAGCGGCCAGCCATGTTCATGCCCATGGCATGGCCCTGTTGTGCAGCGCGCAAAAACCAGTACAGAGCTTCGGCCTGGTCCCGGGGCAGTCCGTGGCCGTCCAGCAGCCATTGGCCAAGCACGGCCTGTGCTTCGGCATGACCGAGTTGTGCGGCGGCGCCGACCCAGCGCGCGGCCTCTTCCGCCGGGCCCGACAACACCGCCTGCCAGTCGGCCGGCGGCATGGCCTGCAGCGCAGCCAGGCTGGTGGGTGGCGCGGTGTTCAGCAACGCAGGGCGCCGAGCCGGGCGGTGGCGCGTTTGCGTTCGTCTTTCAGGCCTTCCAGCACGCGCGGGGAATGGGGCTGGCGGACCATCGCGTCCAGCTCGGTGTTGCGCGCGCGCAGGAGGTCACATTCGGCGGCACGGTCGGCGGGTTGGTTCACGGCGGCGGCGGCCTCGGCCTGTTGTTGTGCCGTGCGGCCCACCTCGACGCGGGCAATGCCGCCCGCACCGGCGATTTCGGCCGTGGGCAGGGGTTTGGGGGGACCGCTGTCCACCGGCTTGCCGTCGGCGGTGGGTGGCAGTGGGTAGACCAGCAATTCGTTGCCGGTGGCGCGGCTGTTGCGTTGGCCACCGCCGCCGCCCGTGCCGCTGCGGCCGGGCGTGGCGGCAGCTGGTGGGGTGTTGGCCACCTCAATGGCTGGCAAAGTGGCCAGCGGAGGTGCCAAGGTGGCGTTGGCGCCAGGAAGCTCGAAGGTTCTACCGAACAGGGTGATGCTGGAAAGTCGAGCATCTTTGACGTTGTTCTTCCAGTAGTTGTAGCCCGAGAAGCCGAGAAAGGTGGCGCCGGTTGCCAGGGCAATCACCAGCAGCACGCGGCCAGCCCAGCTGCTGCCTTTGGGTTGGGGGGCCATCACCAGGGTGCGGGTGAGGTCGTCGGAAGTGTGTGGGTTGTGGTCGAAAGACATGGGTTTCCTCGTGGCGAGCTCTGGGGCGCGTGCAGGCTGAACCTTACCGCAAGACGCCGCTTTTGCGCGTGGCCGATGTCACTTCGGCACCGCATAATCCGCGCATCAATCGATGCGGGAGGCAATCATGGTGTGGCTGGTTTTGGGCTTGGTCTTGTTTCTGGGGGCTCATTTGCCGGTGGCGGTGGCCAACGGTTGGCGCAGTCAAGTGGTCGCGCAGCGCGGGCTCGGCGCCTGGAAGGGCGTGGTCAGCGTGTTGTCGTTGCTGGGTTTCGTGCTGCTGATTTGGGGCTATGGGCAGGCGCGTTTGCAGCCCGTGGTGTTGTGGACACCGCCGGTGGCGACCCGGCATCTGGCGGCGTTGTTGACGCTGGTGGCTTTTGTGTTTCTGGCGGCAGCCTACGTGCCACGCAATGCCATCAGGGCGCGGCTGGGCCACCCGATGGTGCTGGCGGTGAAGGTGTGGGCGCTGGCCCATTTGCTTGCCAATGGCACGCTGGCCGATGTGCTGCTGTTTGGCTCGTTCCTGGTGTGGGCGGTGCTGAGCTTTCGCGCTGCGCGGCAGCGTGACCGCGCCGCAGGCTTGCAGCGAGCGTCGGGCACCGTGGCTGGCACTTTGGGCGCAGTGGTTTTGGGGGGTGTGGCTTGGGCTGTATTTGCCCTGTGGGCCCATGTTGCGCTGATCGGGGTTCGCCCCTTCGGCTGACAGGGTAGGCAGGACATTGGCACAATGGTCGCACCAGTGCGGTTTTGCCTGCCACTGCCGACCCATGGGCATGGCCCGACCCTGGCCCAGCGAGGATTCCAAATGCATGTGTTGTTCACCCCCACCTTACTTTTGACTGCGGCACTTGCTGCGCTGGCGAGCCCAGCGCAGGCGCAACGCGCGGCTTATGCCCCCACCGGGGCGTTTGTATCGGTTGGCACTGGCGAGAACCGGCTGAAGTCGGCTACGGTGGGTGCGGTGTGGGCGTGCAATTGCTGGCAAGGTTTGCTGGATGGGCGCGTCGACGCCTATGTGGAAGCCAGTCTGGGCGTGTGGACGGTGCGCGGCCCGAACGGCCGTACCAGCTACGGCAGTTTGGCGTTGGTACCAATGTTCCGCTACAAGTTTGACCAAGGCCGCTCACCGTGGTTTGTGGAGGCGGGCATTGGCGCGGTCGCGACCAACCGGCTGTACGAGACCAAGGACAAGGCCTTTGGCTCACGCCTCAACTTCAGCGACCAGTTGGGCGTCGGCTACCGGCTCGACCCAAAACAGGAGGTGAGCCTGCGCGTGCAACATGTGTCCAACGCCGGGATCAAGGCACCCAACCCGGGCGAAAACCTGTTTCAGGTGCGCTACGCGTTCACCTACTGAACACCGTTCGCAGCGCGGCAAGGTCGTTCCTGCGACCAGTTTTTTAAGGCTTTATCCCTCTGAGCCCTGGTGCCGGTTAACGGCTCAGCTACGAATACCGTAGCAGTCAGCAGCCCATGAACGACATGCGCTCTCGGGTCGATGCCTGTTTCACCCGCGCCCATTCTTGCGTGGCGGGGTCGGCCCCGGGGCCTGCCATTTCTTCGAGGTTGGCCAGGTGCAGTTTGAGGTAGGTGCACTGGTTGGGCTCAACCACGACCACCGCACCGTCGGATTCCACCTTGACGCCAGGCAAGCTGGCGACCGCACTGGGTGGCGAGACCGGTGTCATGGATACCGGGGGCGGTACGAAGTTGCGCGGGCCTTTGTCAGGGATTCCCAACGTTTGC
>CAZANT010000188.1:0-5270 GCA_964486575.1 uncultured Burkholderiaceae bacterium
TGGGCTGGATGGCCCCGGCTTCAATGCCCGAGTCGCTGGCCACCACCATGCAGCGTACGCCCGACACAAAGCCGATGCCCGCGATCACACCGCCGCCTGGTACCGACTTGGCCGCGTCGGGTGAGTCCTGCAGGTAACCCGCCAGGCTGCACAAAGGCAACCAGGGCGCACCCGCGTCCACCAGCAGGCCGATTCGTTCGCGGGGCAGCAACTGACCGCGCTTCTCGAAAGTGGCACGAGACCTGGCCGACGCATCGGTCGCCCGTTGCTCCAGCGCGCGCAACTGAGCAATGCGCGCCAGCATGGCGGTACGGCGCTTCAGAGCGACCTCGCTCTGCGCGTTCCAAGCGGAAGTGAACACACTCATTTCTGCAGCACCTTGGGTGCTTGGTAGCGGTGAAACCCGTCGAACGGTTTCACGGCGTCGCGTTGTTGAACATCGGCGGGCGCAGGCACGGTGCCCCAGCCCATGCGCACCTGCGGGCGGGCGCCATCAACGCGCAACACACTGCCTGAAACGAACGACGCTGCAGGCGACAGCAGATAGGCAATGGCGGCCGAGGTTTCGGCCTCGTTGCCAAAGCGGCCCAACGGGACGGTGGACTGCATCTCGCGCAGCATCTTCCCAGCCTCCGGAGGGTACTGGTCCATGCCACTGGAAGCGATGTAGCCGGGCGCGACTGCGTTGACACGCACGCCACTTTTGGCCCATTCCAACGCCGCCGTTTCAGTGAAGCTGACCATGCCCGCACGCGCTGCACCGCTGTGGCCCATGCCCGGCATCGAGCCCCAAAAATCGGCCACGATGTTGACTATTGAGCCCCCGTGCCTCTGCATGCTTTGCAAATAGCATTCGCGCGCCATCAGGAAGCCGCCGGTGAGGTTGGTGTCCACCACCGCCTGCCAACCCTTGGCAGAGATGGCTTCCAGTGGCGTCATGTACTGGCCACCGGCGTTGTTCACCAACCCGTCAATGCGCCCGTGCGCCAGCACGATGGCGGCCACGGTGTTTTGCACGGCCGCTTCCTGCCGGATGTCGCAGGCATGAAAACTCACCTGCCCGACATGGGTCACGCCGTCGGTGGCAATTTCGGTGGCCACGTTCTGTAGCTTTTCCAGCTTGCGGCCAATCAGCACCACGTGCGCGCCCAAGGCGGCCAGCTCGTGTGCGGTGCAGCGGCCAATGCCCGAGCCACCGCCAGTGACCACAATGACTTTGCCGGCGAACAGGCCGGGCTTGAAAATGGATTGGTAGCTCATGGTGCGGTTTGGGGGTCGTCGCGAATAAAAAGGGCCATCGCCGTCTGGGTCAGTTCGTCGAGCGACGCGCCTTTGCGTGCGTCGAACCATTGCGCGGACCAGTTGAGCGCACCGAAAATCAGCAGCCGCGACAACTTCACATCGGCCTTGAGCTGGCCGCTGGCCTGCAGGGCCTGGAGCACCGGCGTCCAGGGCGCTTCATATTCGCTTTGAAGTGCGGCCAGCAACGCGCGTTGGCGCGGTGTGATCGAGCGCGATTCGTACAGCATCACTGGAATGAAGTCGCTGCCCGGCCCGACCAGGATGTCAAAGTGGTTGCGGATCAACACAGCCAGCACACCGGATGGGGGCAATCCGTCCTGCGTGGCCTTTTGCAGCACACCGGCCTGCTGCGCCTTGGCTGCGCGCATGCCTTCTTCCATCACCGCGTAGAGAAGCTCGCCCTTGCTGTTGAAGTGGTAGAACGGCGAGCCGCTGCCCATGCCCACGGCGGCGGCGATGTCGCGCGTGCTGGTGGCGTCAAAGCCTTTGCGGCGAAACAGACGGGCGGCCGAGGTGATGAGTTCTTGTCGACGGTTGCCGTCGTCGCGTTCGTCCAGCGTCTTGCGCGGCCGCCCGCGGGGGCGCTTTTCGGCGGGCTCGGGTACGGCAACAGAGGGGTCCATGGGCGGAACCATACCAAAAGCATTTATTTTTAGCAAGCAAATGCTTGGTAAAAATAAAGTGACGCATCAGCCGGTGCGGGTCAGGTACACATAGAGGCCGGCCACCGGGCGTTGCTGGTCTTGCCGGAGCGGCGCGGCCACCGCGTCCAGGACCTGAAAACCGTGGTCGGCGGCAAGCTGTCGCACATGGTTTTCGGAATGGGCGTAACGCAAGGAGGGCAGCAACCGCAGGTCGCCTGTGCCGGAGAGCAGCTCCACCGTGAAGCAGAAGACGCCGCCTGGTGCAAGGATGCGAGCCACACCGGCAAACACCGGGTCCAGAGCACCGATGTAGATGAACACGTCGGCCGCCAGCACCAGGTCGTCCTGCCGTCCGCTGTGGGCCAGGTAGGTGGCGGCGTCTGCCTGCACCAGCTCCGTGTAGACGCCCAGCGCCCGCGCCTGGGCCAGCATGCCGGCGGACACGTCGAGCCCGTCCACCCGGTCGGCCAGGGGCTGCACCAGCGGGCCACACAGGCCGGTCCCGCATCCGAGGTCCAGCGCAGAGCGAAAGTGCCGAGGCGCCAGCCTTGCCAAGTGCTGGACCAACACGGTGTGCCCCTGGTAACCCAGCGTATCGACCAAGTGGTGCTGAAACTCGCTGGCGTAGTCGTCAAACAGGAACTGAACGTAGTGCGTCGGCGCGGTGGCGGGCGCCAATTCGCCCCGAACGGCAGCGAGGAAGTAGCCGTGCACCTCGGGGTCTGCACCCAGGGCCATGGCCCTCTCAAAACAGATAGCGGACTCGTCCAGCCGCTGGGCCTCACGGAGCAGGGTGCCTTTGTGGCTCCAGGCCTCGGCGTGGTCCGGCGCGTGGTGAAGGGCCTGGTTGAACGCCGCCAGCGCTTCGTCCGCGCGGTTCAATCGCACCAGCAGCTGGCCGCGCTGGAGCCAGAGCGAGGCGCGCTCGGGCGCGATGGCCAGGGCGCGGTCGCAGCACCGCAACGCGTGGGCCGGTTGGACCAACTGGTCGTGCGCCAGCGCGAGGTGAGCCCAGGCTTCAAGGTTGTCGGGTTCGGCGTCGGTGGCCTGTTGCAGCACAGGCAGGGCGTCGGCCAGGCGGCCTTGCCGTACGCGCGTGACACCGAGATTGGTCAGCAATGACGGACGACCGGGCGCCAGCGCCAGCGCAGCGGCAAAGCAGCCCTCGGCCTGGGCGAGCCGACCGGCCTCAAAGTGGCCGAGGCCATCCTGAAACAGGTCACGTGCTTGGTCCAGTGCGGTGCTCATGAAAGCCTAAATATGCTATGAAATAGATAGCTTTATCGCCAGACTTTACAAGGGCTTACTACTGACTTGGCTTGAAACCTGATGCTGAAGACGTCTGAATGGCTGCCGGTCTGGCCTGCGAACCACGCACCCTGAGACCTTATTGAAGTCGGGCGTTGCGCTTTTGGCGAAAGCGCAACGCCCGCTGCGCGGTCGGCCCGCGGCCTGCCCAACTTCAGACCTTGCTGAAATCGGGCTTGCGCTTTTCCATGAAGGCGGTGAAGGCTTCGCGCGCCGCGGGTTCACTCAGCATGCGACCGAACACAGTGGCTTCTTCGGACATCTGTTTGGCGACCTGCGAAGCCTGTCCCATGCGCATCAGGCGCTTGGTTTCGATCAGCGAACTGAGCGGTTTGGTGGCGAGCTTGCGGGCCTGTTGCTGCGCCAGCGCATTCACCTCAGACGGCGGCACGATACGGCTCACCAGACCCATTTCCATCGCCGCCTCCACCTTGAAGGGCTCGCCCAGCAGCAGCACTTCGGCCGCACGGTGGTAACCCATTAACTTCGGGGCAAGCAGGCTGGCGCCGGCTTCAGGGACCAGGCCAAGGTTGACAAAAGGCATCGCAAAAGCGGCGTTGTCACCGGCGTAGACCAGGTCGCAGTGGAACAGCATGGTGGTGCCAATACCCACCGCTGGGCCCGCCACTGCGGCGACGATGGGCTTGCCCAAGGTGCTGATGCCGCGTAGAAATTGGAATACCGGCGCGTCTTCGGTCGACGGCGGGTTATTGAGGAAGTCGGCAATGTCATTGCCCGCGGAGAAGATGGTCTCGTGCCCCTGGATAACGAGCACGCGCACCTCGTCGTTGGTGCTGGCATCGTGGATGGCCAGCGCCAAGGCGGCGTACATGGCTGCGGTGAGGGAGTTTTTCTTGTCAACGCGGTTCAGCGTCAGCGTCATGACGCCAGCATCGATGTGGGTGAGGATTTCGCTCATGGGGGCTTTCAGTCGGTTCGGGAATTCAAAGGGAGGAAATCGGGGTCAGGCCTGCAGCGCTTCGCGCACAAAGTCGAGCCGGTCCTGGCCCCAGAACATCTCGGTGCCAACGAAGATGGTCGGGGCACCGAACACACCGCGCGCCACGGCCGCCTCGGTCGCTGCCTTGAGGGCCTCTTTGACAGCCGGGTCCTGGGCCAGGGCCAGCAGCGCATCGGCGTCAAAACCATGGCGGTTGAGAACCTCTGCCACGACCACGGGGTCGTTCATGTTTTGGTTGTCGACCCAGATGGCTTGGTAAATGACGGCCATGTATTTCTGGAAGCGCGGGTCTTTTCGGTCCTGCAGGCCCACGGCGATGCGCATCAACGTCGTCGTGATGATGGGGAAGTTGGCGTTGAGCACCAGTGGCACGCCGTAGCGGCGGGCAAACCGGCTGAAGTCTGTGAACACATACGCACCCTTGGGCACCACGGCAATGGGCGGCCGGTTGCCAGTGGCCTGGAACACACCGCCCAGCAGCATGGGCTTGTAGACCACCTCGGCACCGGATTCAGCGCTGATTTGAGGCAGCTGTGTGTGGGCCAGGTAGGCGGCAGGGCTGCCGAAGTCGAAGTAAAAGTCGAGGGTTTTGGTCATGTTGTCTCCGGGTGTCTTTGCTCGGTTGAGGACAGAGCTGGCTCGCTTCGCGTAGCTGCGGTCTGTCCCGCAACGTATCAGAATTGTCCCATCCACGGCCGCAAGTCCATCTCATGCGTCCAGGCATCGCGCGGTTGGGTATGCAGCATCCAGTAATTCTCGGCGATGTGCTCGGGGTTCAGAATGCCGTCTTGCGCCTTGAGCGCGTAGCGCGCTGGGAACTGGGTGCGGATGAACTCGGTGTCGATGGCGCCGTCGATCAGCGTGTGCGCCACATGGATGACCTGCGGCCCCAGCTCCCGCGCCATGCTTTGCGCCAGCGCCCGCAGGGCCATCTTGGCGCCAGAGAACGCAGAGAAACCAGCTGCACCCCGTGTGGAGGCGGTGGCGCCGGTGAACACGATGGTGCCGCGCTGCCGCGCCAGCATGCGTTTGGCCACCTCGCGGCCGTAGAGAAA
>CAZANT010000189.1:0-5235 GCA_964486575.1 uncultured Burkholderiaceae bacterium
GGCTGGAACGCCACGCTGCCCAACTCTTCAGCGCTCCCGCCGACTGCGCTGGCCAGCACTGAGAACGGCGAGGTCACGGCCTTGACGATGAGGTTGACGATGGCCTTGAAGATGATCGGACCGATGCTGAACTGCGGGTCGTTCAACGATCCGCTGATGGGCAGGTTGATGTCGATCACGCCATTGCGGTCGGCCAGGAGCGCCACCGCCAGCTTCACCGGCAAGCTGTTGGGCGCCCCCTCCACTTTGTCGCCAAAACGCAGCTGGTTCAGCACAAATTTGTTGCTGGCGGTGAGCTGGCCGCTGGGCAGCACGGTGTAGGTCACGTCCAGGCTGAGCTTGCCACGCTCGATGCCGTAGCCCGCGTACTTGATGGCATAAGGCGACAGCGGTGGCAGCTCCAGGTCGCGCACTTTGCCGGTGATGTCCAGCGCCAAAGGTTGCGCCAGGGGGTTGAGCTTGCCGGTGACCTCCAGCGAGGCGCTGCCTTCGGCTCGGCCACGCAGTTCCAGCTCGGCCAGACCGTCCCCATTGGTGGGCGGGACCGACGAAAATGCGCTCAGCTTGCCCGACAACTCGCTCAGGTTGGCTGAATAGTTAGGTTTGACGAACCGGTCTGAAAAATACACCTGGCCATTGATCAGATTCACCGGGCCGATGCTGACGACCGGGGCCAACGGGTCGGGTGGCTTTACCCCGGTCGGGGCTTCAACTGGAGCGGACGCGGGCAGCGCCACGCCAGTTTTGGAAGCATCCCCTGCCTCTGCCGACGCGTTGCCGGCCTGCTTGGTGAGATTTTGCAGGTTGATGCGGCCAATGTCATTGATCACCACGCGGGCAAAGTAGTCACTCAGGGTGGACTCGGCCAAGCGCACCGTCGGGGCGGTGCCGGGCGCGAGCGCCACGTCAAGCCCACGCAGGCTGAGCGACTTCCAGCTCAGGATGTCTTCGTCTGCCACCACGCCGGTGCCCGCCGTGCTGGTCGGAGCCGCGGCAGCGGTGGTGGCGCCCACCGCGCGCAGGGCATCGACCGCTGCGTCGCCCAACACCTGCACTGTGGGCCCGGCCGGCGCATCGCTGTAGCGGACCTGGCCTTTGAAGCTGGCGTCGGCACGGAGCAGTTCGATGTTAAGCGCGTCGCCAAAGTAAGGCTCGAAAGCGTGCAACGGCAGCCGCGCCACGTCCACTTGGCCTTGCGTCGCCAGTGGGCTCACGCCCAGGATGCCGTTGTAACTGAAACGGCCCGGCTCATTGCCGCCCGCCGCAATGCGCCCACTGACCACCAAAGGCGACGGTTTGGCCCGGCCTGGCGCCTGACCGAGCACCAAGCTCTTGAACTGAACCGCCAGCCCCGACAGTGCAAATGCCACCGGCTGAGGTCGACTGCTGTCACGGAAGTCCAGCGCCCCGTCGCTCAGGCCCAGGTCGGCGAATGCAATGGTCCAAGGTTTGCTCGCCGGGACGGGCGCCGCGCCGGGCTGGACCGGGCTGGATTGGGCCAACCAGCCCTCGTACATCCAGCGGCCATCGGCCCCACGGCTGACGCTGGCCTGTGGGCGGGTGAGCTGCAATTTGCCAATGCGGACGTCTTGCCGCGCGAGGTCGAGTGCCAGATCGGTCAGCGCCAGTTGGCGCAGCGCGGCGAGCGGCTGGCCGGGGCCTTCGAGCAGCGCCACATCCCCAAGCGTCAGTCGGCTGGCGGTGATGTTCAAACCAGCGGGCTGCCACTGCAGGCCCAGTTCGGCGTCGAGCTGACCTCTGAGCTGCGGCCGCAACGCGGCGGCAATGTAGGGGCCAAAGAGAGACAGCGGCACGGCATTGACACCGATCTGGACGTTGGCCTGCTGCGCGGTGGCGGTGCCACTGACGTTCACGCGGCCCTGGCTCGCGCTGGGGGTCTCAGCGGCGTTGGGGGGCTGCCGTTTCGCGTTGGCCGAAGGTACCGCTTTTTGCAGCACTGGCCGCGCGCCTTTGACGGGTGGCGACGCCGGCGGTCGCGTGCTGGCCACTGGCCCAGCCAATTCCACCGCGCCCTTGAAGGCGAGTGGCTGCAGCAAGGGCCAGGCGATGTCCGCGGCGTCCAACGAGAGGCCACGCAGCGCCAGTTGCGCGGCGGGTTGGGTGGTCTGGTCCCGCCAACGCACGGCACCATCAGTGAGTTGGAATGAGGCCACCGCCACCTGCCAGGCGCCGCCCTCCGCCGGGGTCTTGCCCGAGGCTGTGGAAGCGCCTGGAATCGGTGCCGATGCAGCCTGTGTCACCGATTTTTTGCCTCTTTCAACTCCAGCCCTAGCTGAATCTTGCGATATTGCTCTCGTTTCTGTAGCAGAATTGGTGCCAGCGAAGTTCAAATTCAGGCGCCCTGCAGCGTCACGCTGTGCGACCAGCCGGGGCGCATTGAGCGCCACACGCGACAATTTCACCCGCTGGGCCAGCGGCTGCACATCGGCCAGCGTCACCTGCAGCGCATCAAAAGCGAACAGCTCCTGCGCCTGCGTGTCGGCCAGCCGCACACCGCTCAGGCTCAGGTCGCCGGTCAGCTTGACGGCCAACTTGGGCTGTTGCTGGAAAGCGACCTGAAGATTGGCGTCCACCACCCCGGCCTGTAGCGTTACCGGCAAGCCCTTGGGCAAATAGCCCAAGTAGGGTGCGAGGTCGAACCGGCTGAGCTGCAATGTGGCGTCGGTTTTGCGGGTCTGGGCGAACGGTGTGGCTTCGGCCGCGGTGTCAAAGCGGCTGCCGTTGAGCACAAACGCCAGCCGGGGCACGACCTTCACCTCGCGCTGCGAGTCAAAGTTGCTGAGGAAGGGCACCGTCAGCGCCATCTCGCGCAGCTGGTGGGTGGTGTCCACCGTGTCGTCGGTAAACTCGACCGCGCCGCCTTGCAGGACCAAGTTGTAAAGCGCAAAGCGCATCGGTTCGCTGGCTGGGGCCTCGGGCGGGTCAGGTGGGGTGCGGAGTTTGGCGAGGATGTCGTCAATGTCGTAGCGACCATCGCCCCGATGCGCCAGGCGCAGCACCGGCGCGTCGAATTGCACCGCGTCCACGACCGGCGCGAGCCGCAGCAATGATTGGAGTTCGGCATCTATATAGACGCGCTTGACGCTGAACTGGGGCGGGCCCTCGGCGGTGCTGGCGACGGCCAGGTCGGTCAGGGTGACTTCGAGCGTCCAGGGCCGGAAGTCGACAGCGCCCAGCGTCACCGTGCGGCCCAACTGCTCACTGGCGGTTTTTTGGATCAGGTGTTTGGCCAGTGGGGGGACGGCCAGCCAGCACAGCAGCCAGAGGATCAAGAGGCCCAGCACAGCCCAAACGGTACGCCGCAGCCAGCGGTGGTTTTTTAAGATGTCCATCGTCGTCATGCTCCAATTCTCGGTGACCTCGGCAGGTCGTCAACACTGGCTGGGCATGAAACCCCCAGCGCCGCCTTCTGACCGGGCGGTTGAAAACGAAAGAGCGCGTTCGCGACGGGAATCGACCGCTCTTTAAATCAAAAAGTACATAAAATTAAATCTTGTTATAGTTGACCGGATATTTGAAACATCTCAAAATCACCTCATCCCGGCAAAACCCCTTGCGTTAGTTGCCGGCTATCTGGCTCCATTGGTCCCCTGCGCCCCTCGGCGCACCGATGGTGTACCCACCCAGACGCCGCCTTGGCCTGCACCACCGTTACACGGCCGTGCAGCCCCGGCGTCCGAGACAGGAAGTGCAAATGACAGCCCATGTCAATCTCTTGAGCCGCGTGCAAGCCACAGCCAAGAACAGTGTTCGCCTGGCCCTCAAGGCCAGCCACAACGGATTCGCTTTGCTGGGGCTCGCCCTGGCCTTCGTGGTGATCGGCCTCTCGGCCCAGCCCGAGTTGCGCCGCAGCCTCGAGTTCAAAGCCACCGCGTGGTTGCAAGACCGCCAGTTTGCTTTTCTGGGCATGGAGGCCCGCGCCGATGCGGTTGAACGTGCGACCGCCGTCGACCCGAAAGACCTGCCCCGCCAACAAGCGGCGGTGGCCTACTGGCTCAGCACCAAGTACCGGGTTGCCCCGGAACCACTGGCAGCGTTGGTTGCCGAGGCCTACCAGATCGGAGCCAAGGCTGAAGTGGAGCCCGTCTTGCTGCTGGCCATCATGGCCATTGAGTCCGGCTTCAATCCGTTTGCACAAAGCCCGATGGGTGCCCAAGGCCTGATGCAGGTCATGACCAAAGTGCATGTGGACAAATACGAAGGTTTCGGCGGCGCACATGCCGCATTCGACCCGGTTACCAACCAGCGGGTGGGGGCCCGTGTTCTCGAAGACTGCATCAGTCGCCGAGGTGGTACCGAAGGCGGCCTGCGCTGCTATGTCGGCGCCACCAGCACCATCAGCGACGGTGGCTATGTCAGCAAGGTCATGGCCGAATTCAACCGCCTGAAGCAGGTGGCCAATGGCAAATCGGTGCCGACCACGGCCCCGGCACTGCAGGTGGCTGTTGCCGTCCCAGCGCCTGTAGCGACCCCGGTCAGTGTGGCGCCGACTGCGGCAGCGATCGTGAGCCCCAGCACCCTGCCTGCGCCCACGGTTGAACAACCTGCGGCCAAGCCAACTGCCGAAAACCCCTTACCTTCTGCCAAAGTCGCGCCGCAGGCGAAGGGGATTCAAGTTGCCAGTCGCGACACCGCCAGCGAGCAAAAGAGCGCAAAACCCCAGTCCAACGGCCTGAATGCCCGAGGCATCCCCGAGGCCATTGCGCCGTTCATGATGATGCCCCCCCCCGCCCAGGCGCCAATCGCCAAGCCTGGCGGCCTCGACGACAAGACCAAGCTCGCCACCAACCGGGTCTCCTGAGACATACCGCCCCGTCCGGGTTTTAGGCCCGCAGACCGAAGCGCAGGCATCTGGCTCGGCTACACTTTGGGGGTACGCGACTGGCGATAGACGCGGGCCCTAGCCGGGCGCCGGCGTTGACGTGGGATACCACTGGGAAGCGTGCCACCGTAGGTTTGTGCCATTCGGTGTTCAGCCGTTCGCCTGGGCAGCCCTTGTTTCACACAAGGATCACGTTCTAAAGGACTGCCGCCATGTACGACCGCAAGACACTCATTGAGCATACCGACCCCGAATTGTGGGCCGCCATCCAGGCCGAAAACGCCCGCCAAGAGCACCACATTGAGCTGATCGCCAGCGAGAACTACGCCTCTCCAGCCGTCATGGCCGCCCAAGGCACCCAACTCACCAACAAATACGCCGAAGGCTACCCT
>CAZANT010000190.1:0-5231 GCA_964486575.1 uncultured Burkholderiaceae bacterium
CACTGTGCCTCGAACATCACGAAAGCCATCAAGGCGCTTGATCCGACAGCCAGGGTTGAAATTGAACTGCACCAACACCGGGTTTCAGTGGCGGTGGTCTCGGCCGATGTCCAATCTGTCAGCAACGCGATTGCAGAGGCCGGCTACACCCTGGAGTTGTATGAGGCCAAACCAGTCGATATAAACCGCTCCAGATTCTGAGGATACCTTTGTCTTTGCGAGAGCGGAGACCTGAAAAGTACAATCAGACAGCAGTAAAGTCCGCCAACGGGCCACATTGACCAACTGCAACAAGGGAGCTTGAACATGGACATCAGACCTATCCGTGCCGAAGCCGATTACCTTGCTGCATTGCGTGAAGTGTCTGCGCTAACCGACCTGAACTATGTCGCTGACACGCCCAAGTGCGAGCGACTGGAAGTGCTCGGAACGCTTGTGCAAACCTACGAAGCGAAGCACCATTCGATCGAATCTCGTGATGCCCCTATCGGCGAGTTCCCATTAGCCGCGAGAGATTGACCCATGAAGAAAAAGACAATCATTGGCCACATCACGCCCGTTGGCGGCAATGTGTTTTCGGACCTGGGCTTCCCCCCGGCTGAAGCTGAAGCCCTGCTGGCCGAATCGAAAGAGTCGATCAGACTCAAACAGCGCCAGGCCAACGAACCCGGCAAGGCTTATGAAGAAGATGACGGACCATTGTCACAAGCCCAATTGCGTCACTTAAAAGCACTGGCCGACGCCTACCCCCGAAAGGGCAAGCTCACGGTGGTGTCGGAACTGTTTCCTGGTCAGAGTTCAGCCGGCGCTGGCACCTGTTTGCCCATCAAGCCCGAAGCAGGTTAGAGTTTTCAGCGGTCACAAGCGTCCGCAGGCAACACGATTCACCGGCTCAAGCGATGGAAGGCCTGTTGCTCGCAAGGTACCTGAGAACCTCGAAGACGACGACAACGAGTAACGCCCGCGATGAAGGTCACGAAATACAAGAGCAGGGCCCTTGAGTCGGTTCACGTGACCGCAAAAGGGCTTTTCAGCCTCGGCATGATCGACAACGCCAAGATGCTTAAGTACGACCGGATCTGTGTGGTTAGGGCTGCTCAGGCGAAAAGCAAGAATTCAAAAACCAAGACAGGTGTCCGACATGACAACCGAATTCACGTACCGAAGTGAGGCTGACGAGGCGATACACACATCGGCACAAGCCCTCTTCAGCATTGGCGTATTCGACAAAGACACCATGCGGGAATTCGACGAAGCTTGCCTGGTTGCATCTGGCCAAAATGAAACATTAGGAGATTCTGAACGCTCAGAGGCGTGACGCTGGACTCCTCCGCCCTCTTGGCCCCAATAATTGACCAAGCTGCACGGTGACCTCGAATCGGGCCACCCCTCCCGTCGAAACCGGTCCCCGCGCCCTTTACGCTCGAAGTCAGATACTTGTGGACAGCCCCGGAATCAAGATCCGGGATTCGACCAGACCTCTGGTGTCCAGGAACACGAGTTGCTTGCCGCGCTGGAGTTCCTCTGCAATCAGTTTAGTGATTTTCAGAGCCTGAACGACCGTGCCCGTATTGGTGGACAGCTTGAGCGAGTCGCGCAGCTGCGCGACCAAGGCAAGTTCCTCGTCCGACAATTTCATTGTTACTCTGTTGGGCATGGTGGATGTCGCCAAGAATCGAGGCAGCTGTTTGCCTGTAGCGACATCGTATCCAGCTTCCGTATTCCTGTCATGGACCCCCCTGGCATCTTGGGAGCATCCTGTTTGTGTGGTGCTTCCATGGGTACAACCTGTGGAAGGCCATGATGACGGATTCGATGCTTCTCCGTGGTCGGTTTCTGCCGTACTGCTGCACAGTCGCCCGATACTAGATACTTTGCCCAAATGGATGCTGCTGCAACGCCAGCAGGTGGCGGGGAACTCGGCCACCGCCAAGGCGCTGGATTACAACCTCAAACGCTGGGATGCATTGACGCGCTTTGTTGACGATCCGAACCTACCCGTGGACAACAACTGGATCGAGAACCAGATCCGGCCGATTGCCATCGGAAGAAACAACTGGCTGTTTGCTGGCAGCCTGCGCGCGGGCCAGCGGGCAGCGGCCGTGATGAGCCTGATCCAGTCGGCGCGCATGAACGGGCACGACCCGTATGCCTATCTCTAGGATGTGCTGACCCGCCTCCCAACTCAGAAGGCCAGTCGCATTGATGAGCTGCTGCCGCACCGCTGGCAGTACAGCGGCTGAATCAGCCTCTGAGCGGCTCAGGCGACCGGCCGAGCCTCATCTGGTTGGCTGGAACATGATGATGCTCATCCCGAGCAACGCCACGCCAACACCTGCGATATCCCACACAGTGGGGCGCACCTGGTCAACGAGCCAAAGCCACGCAATCGCGACACCGATGTATACGCCACCATAGGCAGCGTATACACGCCCTGCTGCGGTCTCGTGCAGTGTTAGCAGCCATGCAAAAAGAGCCAGACTTAGGAGGGCCGGAATCAGCAGCCAGATGGACTTGCCCTGCTTGAGCCACAGGTAGGGCAAGTAGCAGCCGACGATCTCGGCCAGGGCTGTCGCAACGAAAAGAAGCAAAGTGCGCATGGACACATTGTGCCGATGTCATGGCTCGTAATATTCCGGATCGGTCTATGTCGGACCAACTGACACTGGTCAAGATGGGATGGCTGGACGCTTACCCCTGATTTTCACAACGCATGCTTCAATATCTGTAACCGACGAATTGCTGCGCTTGTAGAAGGCGACAACGATGCGCTGCGTCAGCGCCTCGGGCGGCTCCCCAGGTAGATAGGTAAGACCGTAGTCAAGGTGAATAAACACAGGGGAATTCTCGATCAATGCCAACCGTGCATCCGCTGGAGTGGTCGTACGCGAGAAATGCGGGCGGGTCTGGGTTGTGGCCCCGAGTAACGCCTTTGGCGGCTACCAGGTCACTTTCCCGAAAGGCACGGTCGAGGCTGGGATGACCACACAGGCATCTGCCTTGGTCGAGGCCTGGGAGGAGTCTGGATTACACGTCAGGCTTCTGAAGCACTTGGTGGATGTCAAGCGCAGTCAAAGCTACACCCGCTACTACCTGGCTGAACGCCTTGGTGGCAATCCAGCCGACATGGGCTGGGAGTCTCAGGCGGTGATGCTGGCGCCGGAATCTCAGCTACCCAAACTGCTCAACAGCCAATACGACATACCCATCATCGAGGCGCTGCGCCTTGTTTGAGCAGGGAATGTTGAACTGTCAAGCCGGCGGCAAGCGGTTGGCAACACGCACTGCTTCTTTGTCTTTCGCACTCACCAGCTGGAGGGCTAGGCGCGTGCCAACACGTTACCTCCGTACCCACTAACCCCCAGCAAAGCTGATTACATTGGCATTTGCCGACCTTCCACACAAACTCATCCCGCACACTGGCCTCAATCCATGAACGACATCATCTGCCCCCATTGCAGCAAAGCCTTCAAGATCGACGAGGCCGGCTACGCCGACATCCTCAAGCAGGTCCGCGACACCGACTTCGAGCATCAACTGCACGAACGCCTGGAGCTTGCTGAGCGCGACAAACAGAATGCTGTTCAGCTGGCCCGTGCCCAGCTGACTGCCGACCTGCAGAAGCAAGGGGCTGAACGTGAAGCCGAAATCCAGAAGCTCAGGTCCCAGTTGGAGGCCGGTGAGGTGGCCCGTCAGTTGGCCGTTGCGCAGGCCTTGAGCGATGTGGAAAGGCAAAAGGACGCGCTGGTGAGCGAACTCGACAAAGCTCGCCTGGAAACCCAGACGATCCGCCAACTGGCCGAAGCGCAACTGGCTGCCGAGTTGCAGAAAACCTCGGCCGGCAAAGACAGCGAAATCCAGGCCCTCAAGGCCAAGCTCTCAGAGTCAGAGCTGTCACAGAAACTCGCGATCACCGCAGCGATGTCCGCTGTCGAAAAGCAGCGCGATGAGTTGCAAGCCAGCCTCACCCAGGCACGGCTTGAAAAGCAGCTGGCCGAGCAGTCCTTGAAAGATCGCTACGAGGTCCAGCTCAAGGACCGAGACGACGCCATCGAACGCCTCCGCGACATGAAAGCCCGGCTGTCCACCAAGATGGTCGGAGAAACGCTGGAGCAGCACTGCGAAACCGAATTCAACCGAATCCGCGCCACCGCGTTCCCCAGGGCCTACTTTGAGAAGGACAACGACGCCAGCACCGGCAGCAAAGGCGATTACATCTTCCGCGACAACGACGAGTCGGGTACCGAAATCGTGTCCATCATGTTCGAGATGAAAAACGAGAGCGATGCGACAGCGACCAAAAAGCGCAACGAGGACTTCCTGAAAGAGCTGGACAAGGACCGCACAGAAAAAGGCTGTGAGTATGCGGTTTTGGTGTCACTGCTCGAGCCCGACAGCGAGCTCTACAACACCGGGATCATTGATGTGTTCCACCGCTACCCCAAGATGTACGTGGTTCGACCTCAGTTCTTTCTACCCATCATCACGCTGCTGCGCAACGCAGCGATGAACGCTGTTAAGTACAAGACGGAGTTGGCGCTGGTCAAAGCCCAGACCGTCGACATTACTAACTTTGAGAACGAGTTGGAAGGATTCAAATCTGCATTCGCGAAGAACTACGACCTGGCTTCACGACGGTTCCAGACGGCGATTGAAGAGATCGACAAGTCCATCGACCACCTGCAAAAGACCAAGGATGCGCTGCTGGGTGCCGACCGGAACCTGCGGCTGGCAAATGACAAAGCCCAGGATGTGACGATCAAGAAGTTGACCAAGGGCAACCCGACCATGGCGACGAAGTTTGCTGATCTGAAAAACCCTGGGACTGACGCTCAGAGCTAATAAGTCCAAACGCAAGCAAGGCAGTTAGAAACCATCTTCCGCCTGCTGAACACCCGCTACCCGCCTTTACGCACGTCTCTGCTCAGCCTGGTAGCGGACGATGGCCGCCACACCGGCAGCCATCCACGCTCTCGCCGCTGGATTGGCGCTGTGTATGGCAATGTTCGGCGGCCTGAAGCCACTCCGTCGCATTTCCTGTTCAATCCACACGATCACGTCATAACCCGTGCCGCGGGCATCGTCGCCAAGGTCGTGGTCTAGGCTGATGTGCGTCACCGTGTTGGATCGCAACCGCTCGATGGCCTCCTCGGGCCACCTGACGGCCACCCAGCCAGCAGGCGCAGATCGCTCATCGTCCAGCCACACCTTGATTTCTGTAGCCGTGAGTC
>CAZANT010000191.1:0-5229 GCA_964486575.1 uncultured Burkholderiaceae bacterium
ATCTGCGGTGTCACCTCCAGTTTTAAGTTGGCTTTGCGGAAAGCCACGGCCGTGGCACCGCTGGCAGTGGCGATCTGGAACGGAAATTCCGTACCTTGCTCAATCAGCGCTTTGGTCTGGTCTGCCGTAACAACACGCGGGCTAGAAACCACCTTGCCTTTGCCATCTGCCTCCAGCGCCGACAGTTCCAAGTTCAAGAAGCGATTGGCCGCAGAGTTGAATATGGAAACCGCAAAAGCCGCTGCCGGGAAGCCGCCTGCCCCAGAGCTGGGCAGGTTCACATAATTGCTGTTGACGGTATCGACAACGCCGCCTGCGCCGGACGTGGCGACCACGTTGGCGTAGCTTGTGCCGAACGCGACGCGGCTGTTGCTGTTGCCCACTTGAAAACCACCATCGCCACCCCGCTGGGCGCGCAAATCGGAGCCGCCCAACCGCACGCCCAGCGAACGACCAAACGTGTCAGAAGCTTCGACGATGCGCGCCTCAATCAATACCTGTCGGATCGGAATGTCCAGTTTGGAAATCAACTCTTGAACTTGCTGCAACACCGACGCGTTATCGGTCACAAAAATCTGGTTGGTTCGCGGCTCTGAAATCACGCTGCCACGCGCAGACAAAATGCGAGAAGTTACGCCGCCCGCATTGCCAGACGTACCGAGCTGCGCCGCGATCGTGGCGGCCTTTGTGTAGTTGAGTTGGAAACCCTGGGTGCGCAGTGGCTCGACGTTTTGAAGCGCGTTTCGCTCCTCAAACTCGCGCTTGTCTTTGGCAGTCAGTTCGTCTTTGGGAGCGACCAGCAAAACGTTGCCGGTTTTGCGCATACCCAGGCCTTTGGCTTGCAAAATAATGTCGAGCGCCTGATCCCACGGAACGTCTTTCAAACGCAAGGTCACTGCACCCGTGACCGAATCTGACGTGATGATGTTGAAGTTGGTGAAATCCGCGATCACCTGCAGCAGGGAACGAACTTCAATGTTTTGAAAGTTCAGGGACAGCTTTTCACCGGAATAGCTGGGTCCGCTGGTGAGCTTGGACGGGTCAACCTTCTGGGCACGAACTTCGACCACAAACTGGTTGTCGCTCTGGTAGGCGCTGTGCTCCCACAGACCCCGCTGCTCAATCACCATGCGGACTCGATCGCCAGATTGCGTGGTGGTCACGGTCTGCACCGGCGTGCCAAAGTCGGTCACATCCAGCCGCCGACGCAGTCCCTCGGGAAGGGAAGTTTTCAGGAATTCGACGACCAGTGAGTTGCCTTGTTGCCGAATGTCGACACCGACTTGGTTATTGGCCAGGTCAACGACGACACGCCCGGTGTTGTCCACGCCACGCCGGAAGTCAAGGTCGCGCAACGGAAGCACATCGCGGTTGCGGTTCTCGGCAAAAAACTGCACGCTGGGCGCGGGCGCGGCCGCGCTCGGGGCGGGTTCGAGCAAAACCAGAAGTGTTTTACCCTGAATCTGAGTGGTGTAGGCGGCCGATTGCTTGAGGTTCAGAACGACGCGTGTGCGATCACCAGCTTGAACCACATTGACGGAGCGCAGATTGCCTTGGTTCACCTCGACAGCGGATCGGCCCATGGCATTCGTGACGCCCGGAAAGTCCAGCGCGATCCTGGCGGGCGACTGGATGGCGAACCCTTTCGGCGGCGCTGCAAGCGGTTCTGACAGCTCGATGCGAACCAGTTCGCTGCCCCCTTGCATCGAACCAGTCACCGATTCAATGCGGGCTTCAGCATGAGCCGCCCAGGCCCCACACCACAGCGTAGCGACCACACCGGCCCGCCACAGACAGCGCCATGAAAAGCGCACGGGAATTGTCATTTCGTTTTCTCCTGGAGCTGCAAGGTCGCTGGCCGCTCAATCCATTCGCCAGCCGCATCTTGCACAATTTCACGCAGCGTTAGCTCCGTCTCAGACACCTTGGTAATCCGGCCGTAGTTTTGGCCAAGGTAGTTGCCAACACGGACCTGATACAGAAGATTGTCGACCCGCACGAGGGCAAAGGGCTGGCCCTTGTTGAAAACGCTGCCCACCATGGTGACGGTGTCCAGTGGGAAAGCTTCCAGCGCCTCTTTTCGGCGGCGAAGTTCAGGATCCACCAGTCCGGTATTACCGCTGTAACCCGCCTCGCGGCGCAGAGCTTGGGTTAATTTCTGGCTATTAAATGGCTCAACAATGCGCTCTTGCGTGTAGGGCTGCGGAACATATTTCTTCGGTTCCGACACGGTCCCAATTTTCGGCTGCGCCTGGTTTCGCTGCTGTGTCATCCACTGCTGCAATTCCTCGCTCTCAGAGTTGCCACAACCCACCAAAGCCATACCGGCAGTGACCACGACCGTGAGTCCTAACCAGCGCCCCGTCCAGCTCATTTTTTCGCTCCTGCGGGCTTCTTGGCAGCGATCTCGTCAGCGTCCAAGTAACGGAAGGTGTTGGCGGTGCCATCCATGGCCAAGCTGCCGTCTTTCGCCGGAACGATGGTCAGGTTACTGAGCGTGACGATGCGCGACAGGTTGGCCACATCCGCAACAAAAGACCCAATGTCGTGGTACCGACCGACGACGCGCACGCTGATTGGCAACTGGGCGTAATACTCCTGAACCGCAACCTGTCCAGGCCTAAACAAATCAAACTGAAGATTCCGGCCGATACCCGCTTGATTGATGTCCGACAACAACGCGTCCATTTCCGCTTTACTGGGCAGCTGCTTTTCAAGCTGGGTAACATATTGAAGCACTTGCTCACGCTGCTTTTTTAGCGCGTCGAGGTTCACGACCTTGGCAACTTTTTTCTTGTACTCGTCGCGCAGTACCAATTCTTTAGCTTTCTCTGCCTCCAGCGCTGCGGCGGAGTCGCCGAGCCACGCGTACCAGCAGGCCCCAACTACAAATGCCACCACAGCAGTGCACAGGAGGTAGCGGGGAATTGGTGGCCAGACTGACGGGTCCCTGGCGTCTAAGTTGCGAAACTGAGCTAGTAACGGCTCAACACGCTCCGCTAGGCTCAGCTTGGGCAAGGATTTCTTGGTAGCCATAGAGATTACCTGGGAGCAGACGCTGCAGAGGCCGCTCTCTCAACATCTGCATTCGTCTGGAGGGTCATGCGCATGGTGAAATTGCCAACGCGCCGGGTGTCTCTGGGATTCAAGGCGAGATTGGCTGCCACGATTTCAACCAACTCCGGGCGCTTCAGCCAGTTGCTGTCGCCGGCGATGTTCCGAAGCAGTTCTGAGACGCGCTCGTTCGATTGCGCCACGCCGGTGACGGTAATTTGATTGTTGTTTTGCCGCATGGAATTGATGTAGACCCCATCCGGCAAGAGACGGGCTAATTCATTGAGCAAATGCACCGGCGAGTTGCGGTTGGCTTGCAAATCCTCAACCGCCTTTTGTCGGGCTTTCAACGCCGCGATCTCACTTTCGAGGTTGGCGACCTCTTTGATGATCACGTCCATTCGCTTGTTCTCCGCAATCAACAGACCGTTCTTGTCCTGTTGGTTGCTGATCTGGGCCTCGTACCATAAATGGACAACACCAGCGATCAGCAAGCCACCCAAAGCCGATGCACCCAGAATCACGTTGAACAGGTCACGGCGCCGTTTTCGGGCCGCCGCGCGGTGCGGGAGCAGGTTGATCAGAATCACTGGACAAACCTCCGCATCGCCAGGCCGCAGGCTGTCAGATAAGAGGGAGCCTCGCGCCGCATTCTTTTCTCTCGTACGCGGCCACCGATGGTCATGCCTTCGAAGGGATCGGCAGGCTTGCAAAGGAACGACGTTTGCTGCGTCACCGCTTCGGTCAAACCGGGCAAAGACGACGAGCCACCAGCGAGCAAAATCTGATCAACACGGTTGTAAGGTGTGCTGGTAAAAAAGAACTGCAGCGCACGCGCGATTTCTTGCGCCAACACATCCACAAAAGGACGCATCACATTGGCAGGATAGTCGTCGGGCAACTCGCCGCTGCGCTTGCGACTCTCGGCCTCCTCGGGCGACATCCCATACTGGCGCACGATCAACTGTGTGAGTTGCGCGCCGCCAAAGGCCTGGTCCCGCTCGTAAAGCAGTTCGTCGTTGCGGAGCACCTGCATGCTGGTGGTGAAGGCACCCACTTCAAACAGAGCGGTCAGAGTATTGGCGCCTTGGTTGGGCAGGTTGTGAATCAGGCGACCGACCGCCAAACGGGAGGCGTACGGCTCGATGTCCACAATCATCGGTTTGAGCCCCGCGGCTTCAGCCAACCCTTGCAGATCTTGAACCTTTTCCTTGCGGGACGCCGCGATCAGCACATCCACATCGGTGCCGTTGCCGGCACTGGGGCCGATGACACAAAAATCCAGGCTGACCTCATCGAGCGAAAACGGGATGTACTGGTTGGCCTCGGATTCGACCTGAACTTCTAGCTCAGGGTCCGACAGCCCGCTGGGAAGCACAATCTTCTTGGTGATAACAGCCGATGCGGGCAAGGCCATGGCAACGTTTTTGACCTTGGTCGCGCTTTTTTTAACGACTCGGCGCACCGCGTCGGCCACTTCGTCGAATTTTTCAATGTTGCCGTCAGTAATCCAGCCGCGCTCCAGCAGTTCCATGGCGCAGCGCTCCAACACCCACTGGCCAGAAACCGTTTGACCCAATTCAACCAGCTTGACACTGGAAGAACTGATGTCCAAGCCCAGCAAAGGCGGAGCTTCTTTTTTGAACAAACCACCCAGTGATATCAAAGCACACCTTGAAATGTTGTGAACTGAACGGCTTACAACTTATACATATGATTGCAAAGGATGTTAGCAGCAGTCCCTTATGGCAGCATGGTAGTTTGCCGTAACGGGCGTAAAGCGTTGCATAAAGTACACGCTGATTTACGCAGTTTCTATAATTGTTCCCGCTGCGCCTTCAAGAACACCCATGCCCAAAGACCCTTCCGACACCCCTTCATCATCGGCCCGCAGGGCCAAAAATGGAGGGTATCCGGAGTGGTTGACATGGACGCTGCGCATTGCTTTGTGGCTGGGCGGGCTGTTGCTGGCGTGCGCCTTATGCCTCCTGATGGTCATCGCAACGGCATTGGCGGTGGCATACCCCAACCTGCCCGACATCTCGGACCTGTCTGATTACCGACCAAAGCTGCCGATGCGGATTTATTCCGTTGAAGGCACCTTGATCGGCGAATTTGGTGAAGAGCGACGCCGTCTGACGCCGATTGGTGACATCCCCAAAGTGATGAAGGATG
>CAZANT010000192.1:0-5190 GCA_964486575.1 uncultured Burkholderiaceae bacterium
GACCGTGTAGACCCGGGCTTTGGCATCCGTGGCCTTCACGAACGCGCTCGCACCGTGGGTGGCTGGGTGGATGTGAGCACCAACAATCAGGGAACAGCCATCATCTTGTCGGTGCCGCTGACCGACCCCGGACTCTATCCCGACTCTGCCGACAGCAAGGAACTGCCGTGATTCGCGTGGTACTGTGCGACGACCATGCCCTGGTGCGCCGGGGCATCCGGGACACGTTGACCGAAGCCGTGGACCTGAGGGTGGTGGGTGAAGCGGCCGACTACGGTGAGTTGCGCGAGGTGCTTCGCAACACCACCTGCGACGTGCTGCTGCTCGACATCAATCTGCCCGGCCGCGACGGGCTCGACGTGCTGACCACCCTGAAAGCCGAGGGCATGCCGATCAAGGTGCTCATGGTGTCGATGTACCCGGAAGACCAGTACGCAATCCGCAGCCTGCGGGCTGGCGCCTCCGGCTATGTGAACAAGGCCGGCGACCCAATGTTGCTGATCAACGCCGTACGCACGGTGGCTGCTGGTCGCAAGTACGTCACACCCGAAATCGCCCAGATGCTGGTGGACAGCCTGACCCACGAGCCCACCCAGGCGCTGCACAACACCCTGTCTGACCGGGAAATGCAGACCTTGCTGAAGATTGCCTCGGGCAAACGCCTGTCCGACATCGCAGATGAGCTCATGCTCAGCCCCAAGACCGTCAGCGTGTACCGCGCCCGGGTGTTGGAAAAGCTCAAGCTGGCCAACAACGCCGAGCTGACTGTTTACGCCATCCGCAGTGGGCTGGTTTAGGGCGTCCGTTTCCCCTACAGCGCGGCGCGCCATGCGCTTCAGAGTGCAATCGTGTGCCTTAGGGCCGCCAGACGCCACCAAAACTTGAGTCGGCAGCGCGTCGGCTGTAGGAATTTATCCGACACGCCATCCCAATTTTCGGGACAGGATTTACAGCGCGCACCGCACTCAAGGCGGCTTTTTCCCCCCGCACAATTCAATCACACCAGCGAACAAACAGTTACCAGCTGGCAAGCCAGATTGAACCCACCGTGCGACGGAGAACACCATGAAGCCAGAAGACCAAATCCTTGACGACATCCGCGAAACCAACATGTCTTACCTGATGCTCGCGCAAAACCTGATCCGCCAAGACAAGGTCAACGCCTTGTTTCGGCTAGGTGTTTCGGAGCAGACAGCCGACTTGATCGCTGGTTTGTCGCCCGCTCAATTGATGAAAGTCGCCTCGCTAAACACCCTCCTGTGCCGCTTCCGGATGGACGACAGCCACGTCTGGAACTTGCTGACTCAGAGCAACCTTGGCAAATCGGCCAGCACGCAAACGGCCCGCCTGCACGCCAACATCCTGATGGCGGGTAATTTCAAAGAAGCCATGTAACGGCTCTGCAGTACAGCCATCTGACCACCTATTTCATCAGCGCACCGGGGAAACACCATGATCGTCAAAAGCATCCTCAACGAAACACGGCAAATCGAACGCGCAGTGACCCTGATTCAGCTCGGCGCTCGCCTCCAGGTGCTGGAAACCGAAACCAGCTTGTCGTATGAGAGGCTGTTGCGCCTGTACAAAGAAGTGTCTGGCAAATCACCTTCCAAGGGCCAACTGCCCTTTTCGACCGACTGGTTTCTGACGTGGCAGCCCAACATCCACGCATCGCTGTTTCTTAATATCCATGAGTACATTTCCAAGACCAGCGCGCTGGAGGAAATTGACTCGGTCATCAAGGCTTACAGCCTCTACTCGGAGCAGATGCTGGCCTGTGACGTGGAGCCGTTGCTGTCGGTCACCCGGGCATGGCGCCTGATGAAGTTTGTGGACAACGGCATGTTGACCATGACCCGCTGCACTCACTGTGGTGGACTGTTCGTCAGCGAGCCCTACGAGAATGCCAAGCACTATGTTTGCGGTTTGTGCAACCCACCCGCTCGCGCCGGTAAGGGCCAGGCCACGGGCTCCATTCATCTGCACTGATCGCCTCAGTCGCTGCCTCACACCCGCATTTGCAACGAAAAAGGGGCCCATCTCGCGATGGACCCCTTCTAGGCTCTAGTTCAAACCAGGCCGTCAGGCCCGTCCAATTTAGCGGTAACGGAATTCGACGCGACGGTTCAGGGCGTAGCCTTTTTCACTTTCTTCGGTCGAGGCCAGTTTTTCCTTGCCCAAGCTGACTGCTTCCAGTTGACCATCGGCCGTACCCTGCAGGGTGAGCGACTTGCGCACGGCTTCAGAACGCTTCTGACCGAGAGCGAGGTTGTACTCGCTGCCGCCGCGCTGGTCGGTGTGACCTTCAAGCAAAACCTTGCGGTCTGGGTTAGCAATCAAGAACTTGGCGTGTGCTGCCACGATGCTCTGGAACTCAGGCTTCACGACGAAGCTATCGTAATCAAAGTACACAATGGTCGGCACGCCTGGAGGGCCTTGGCCATCGGTAGGCACCACGGCGCTGACAGCGGCTGGGCGGGCAGTGGCGATGGCTTGCGAGCCTGCGCCGTCGTTGCCAGAGCCAGAGCCGGTGCCGAGACCAGAGCCCGAACCCGACCCAGCACGGTTGCCGTAGTAGTAGACCGAGACTTGGTCTGGCGTGGCGGGTTTCGAGCTGGAGCAGCCGGTAATCAGCAGTCCAAGCAGTGTGAGCGCTGTAACAAGTAGTTTCATGATGGAACCATCCTCAGTTTAAATAAATTTTGCCGCAAAACAGCATAAACAAAAGTATACGCGTCCTTCGCCTACTTTCCTAAATGCGCACACCCAATTTTGAATCCGCTAGGTGGCGAATCTTTCCAGCCTCCGCTTACGCCAGGGGTTTTCCTCCCTGTTTCTCCCACTGACCTCCGCGTGATCCTGGTGTCCGGTGCGGCGATGTGAACGGATGTTCCGATTGCTCCCTGTCGCGAAATTGCAAATCAGACCGGATCCAGGCCCTTGTTTTGTGCCGCCCTGACTCAGCGATTCAGCGGATGCATGCAAAGGTCTGTTTCCCACTGCACAACTTGCCATTGCACCGCCACCTGAAACTGCGCCATTTTTTCCCCGTTCTTCCACGGACTGTTCCCAAAGTCGACTGTCAAACTGGCTTTTGTGTCAATTGCCAACGTTGGCAATAGCAAAACGCCCGGTGGCGCTTGGCATCACCGGATTTGAGACGACTCGCAGTTGGTGACCCGGATATTTGCGCATGTGTGCCTTTGATGCCCGCTCCGAAAACATTGCCCTGCTCAAGCAGTACAGTCCCCTGGTTCGTCGCTTGGCGAAGCGCATGATGGTCAAGCTTCCGCCCAGTGTAGAAATTGACGACTTGATCCAGGTTGGCATGCTCGGTTTGACGGAAGCATTGACGCGCTTTGAGGCGTCACAGGGCGTTCAGTTTGAAACTTTCGCCACACAGCGGATCCGAGGAGCAATGATTGACGAACTGCGCGAAGTCGACTGGATTTCGCGCCGCTCGCGCCGTAGCCAGAAGGAGATCGATCACGTTGTTCAACTGCTGGAGCAACGGCTGGGCCGGCATCCGACTGAATCGGAAATCGCCGCGCAGATGAATTGCACCCTCGCCGAGTTTCAGGGCCTTGTCGGTCGAGTTCGTGGCACGCAATTGGTTTATCTAGAGGACCTGACCGCCTCGGCGGACGACGAGGACGGCTTTCTGGACCGTCATGTCTGTGATCACGATGCCGATCCGATGTTAATGCTTCGCAACCGACGTAAACGCAATGCGCTGATTGCAGCCATCAGCGTTCTGCCTAAACGCGAACAGCATGTGATGAGCATGTACTACGAACAAGACATGAATCTGAAGGATATTGCAGCCGTGCTGGGTGTAACCGAGTCGCGCGTTTGCCAGTTACATGGTCAATCGATTGCCAAGCTGCGTTCAAACCTTAAAGCGCATTGAAAATCGGTTATCACGCGGTTTCCACATACAGAAAAGCCCGACAGTGTCGGGCTTTTCTTTGGCAAGCGGCCATCACTTCTTCTGACGGTACTTTCGCAATGCTGCAATCTGGGCCGCCATTACTGCCAGTTCCGACTGTGCCTTGGCCAAGTCAAGTTCGCTTTTCGCGTTCTTGATAGCCTCTTCGGCAGCCAGCTTGGCAGCGTTGGCTTTCTCATCGTCCAAATCCTTGCCACGAATCGCTGTGTCCGACAGCACCGTCACATGGTTTGGTTGAACTTCCAGAATGCCACCAGCCACAAACACGAATTCCTCGGTGCCGTCGGCTTTTTCAATCCGCACCGAACCGGGACGAATACGGGTAATCAGCGGGGTGTGGCGTGGATAGATACCCAGCTCGCCCGCTTCACCGGGCAAGGCTACAAATCTGGCCTCACCCGAGAAGATGGACTCCTCGGCGCTGACGACATCGACGTGGATGGTGTTCATGGCTTAGACCTTCTTGGCCTTCTCGAACGCCTCGTCGATCGTACCGACCATGTAAAACGCCTGCTCGGGCAGGTGGTCGCACTCGCCGTTGGTGATCATCTTGAAGCCACGGATGGTTTCCGACAGTGGGACGTACTTGCCTGGCGAACCGGTGAACACTTCGGCCACGTGGAACGGCTGGGACAGGAAACGCTGAATCTTCCGGGCACGGGCCACGGCCAGCTTGTCTTCAGGCGCCAGTTCGTCCATGCCCAGAATAGCGATGATGTCACGCAGTTCCTTGTAACGCTGCAACGTGCCTTGTACGGCGCGGGCCACAGAGTAGTGTTCTTCACCGACCACCAGCGGATCCAACTGGCGGCTGGTGGAATCGAGCGGATCCACAGCGGGGTAAATGCCCAGAGCGGCGATGTCGCGCGACAACACCACGGTGGAGTCCAAGTGGGCGAAGGTGGTGGCGGGCGATGGGTCGGTCAAGTCATCCGCTGGCACGTACACGGCCTGGATGGAGGTGATCGAGCCAACTTTGGTGGAGGTGATCCGCTCTTGCAGGCGGCCCATTTCTTCGGCCAGCGTCGGCTGGTAACCCACGGCGGAGGGCATGCGGCCCAGCAGAGCGGACACTTCGGTACCGGCCAGCGTGTAGCGGTAGATGTTGTCCACGAAGAACAGCACGTCACGGCCTTCGTCGCGGAACGACTCGGCGATGGTCAGGCCGGTCAGCGCCACGCGCAGGCGGTTGCCCGGCGGCTCGTTCATCTGGCCGTAGACCATGGCCACCTTGGACTGGC